>CAZRWZ010000097.1:0-9857 GCA_964603745.1 uncultured Bacteroidaceae bacterium
AAAATCTGTTTCTTGCATCAACCAAGATTCTATTGCTTGAGCAATAAATTCTTCGTGATTATAAGTTATTGATAATATGCTTAATAGTGGTTTATTCATTCTGTATATTCTCAACGAAGTTAAACATTTGTTTTTTGAATTGCACCTTGTTTTTTTGAGACGAATTTGTTAATTAAATGTAAGCTAAATACCATATATATTATTTTTCACTAATAGGTAAATCTTTATTACAAAAGTAAACAATTTTTTTGTATAGCTAAGTAATAAATTTTGTTTTATCCTAAAATCCGCAGGTTTAGTTTAAATTAAAGTGAAACGTATCAGTTACAAATAGTCCTCCGATTTATTTGGTATATCAACAAACGGAGCAATAGCACGATTATAAATTCCTTGCACATAGGCAATAGCCATTCCATAGTTTGTGATAGGGATATTTGCTTTTTTGGCTTCTTGTAGTCTGTTAAAAAGTTGTTTTCTTGTAACTACGCAACCACCACATTGCACAATAAGAGCATAGTCGGTAATATTTCTTTCAATCTTATCTAATCCTGCAATAACATCAAATTCTAAGTTTTTGCCAGTAAATTTAGAAATCCATCTTGGTATTTTAACCCTCCCAATATCATCGCAAGATACGTGATGAGAGCATGATTCTAAAATCAAAATTCTATCTCCGTTTTTTAGCTCAGATATTTTTGGTGTTCCTTTAATGTATTCTGTAAAATCGCCTTTATGCCTTGCAAGTAGAGTGCTAAAACTTGTAAGTGGTATTTCTTTGGATATAGAAGCATCGGCTTTTAAAAATATTTGGCTATCGGTAATTACCAAAGCAGGTTTTATATTAGTTTGTTTTAAAAAAGTATCTACCTCTTTCTCTTTTAAAACTATTGATACAGCATCGTTATCTAAGATATCTCTAATTGTTTGAACTTGAGGAAGAATTAATCTGCCTGCAGGTGCTTCGGCATCAATAGGGGTAATTAGCAAAACTATATCGCCATAAGAAATTATATCGCCTAATAAAGATGGGGTTTTATACGATTTTTCTGGAATTGTATTTTTTATCTTTTTTATTAAGATTTCTTTATTTTGGTTTGTGATTGTGCTGTAGTTTATTACCTCATCATTGTAAAATCCTTTTATTTTGCTTGCTGTTTTGCTGTTAATGCTTTGAATATCAGACTTATTGTGAACTATAATATATTTTATATCTAGCGATTTAAATTCTATAATAAGTTTTTTTTCAAAATCGCCAAAAATATTATTTGTGATTATTAGAATTGCTAAATCAATAAGTTTTATAGATTCTAAAGTTTTTTTAATTCTTTTTTTTCCAAGATCTCCTTTGTCGTCAATTCCGGCAGTATCAATTAAAATCACTGGTCCAAAGCCTGTTATTTCAAAAGATTTTTTCACTAAATCGGTAGTGGTTCCGGCAACATCAGAAACTATTGCTATATCTTGCTCCGACAAAGAATTTATTATAGAACTTTTTCCGTTATTTCTTCTGCCATAAATTCCAATATGCGGTTTATTTTCTTTCCCTTTAGCTTCCATTTTTATTTAATTATTAAAGTATAAAATTAAGCTATTTAATAAAAAATTAAAATGATATAATTCATAAAAAAAGCCCGTATAAATACGAGCTTTTAGATTTTATTGTGAATTTAATTTTTATTCAAAAACAACAGAATTAGACCAAATTCCATGTAGATTACAACCAATTTCTGCTGTAATGCTATCACCTTTATTTATTTTTTTGATATTGTAAGGTCCGAATGTTGAGTTGTTATTGTTTGTATATTTAAACTGAATAACTTCTTTGTTATTTTCCCCTTTAACCATTATTTTAACATAATCAATCCAATGATTTTCTGTATTAGGATGAACAATTCCGTTAGAGCCTATTTTAACAGTTACATCAACAGAGCTATCAGCTTTAGCTTCGCTAAAGCTAATTTCAGGAGTATGTTTCAACTCAAAATCAGTTGGGTTGTTTGCATCTGCAATAGTCATAACTTCTCTGTTTACGATTAAACTATCAGAATTTTTTGTTTCTTCTGTTAATTTATTATCAATTATATTAATTGTTTCAGTTTCTGTATTAATTGTAGCAGCATCTGCATCGCTACCCCAAATTTGGTATAAGGTAGGAGCAATTACCAAAGCAACAACCGACATAAGTTTTAAAAGTATATTTAACGATGGACCAGAGGTATCTTTAAAAGGATCTCCAACAGTATCGCCAACAACCGCTGCTTTATGAACGTCAGAACCTTTTCCGTATTTAATACCATCGTGTTCAAAACCTTCTTCAACCATTTTTTTTGCGTTATCCCATGCACCACCTGCATTAGATTGGAAAATAGCCATCAATACACCTGTTACGGTTACACCGGCTAACAAACCACCAAGCATTTCAGGGCCACCTATAAAGCCAACAGCTACCGGAGTTATTATTGCTAATAAACCAGGTAAAACCATTTCTTTAATAGAAGCTTTTGTAGAAATATCAACACATTTATCGTATTCTGCAACACCATCGGCTGCCTGAAAAATATGATATTCTTCGTCTGTAGCCTTATCAATTTTTCCGTCGTATTTTTTCATTATTTCAAGAGCTGCTTTCAAGGCAGGAATTTCTTTAAATTGACGACGAACTTCTTCAATCATTGCCATTGCAGCACGTCCTACGGCATTCATAGATAATGCAGAAAAAACAAATGGTAACATACCACCTACAAATAAACCTGCCATTACAGTTGATTTTGCTATATCAATACTTTCGATATGTGCTTGTTGCATAAATGCAGAAAACAATGCTAAAGCAGTTAATGCTGCCGAAGCAATAGCAAAACCTTTACCAATTGCAGCAGTTGTATTTCCTACGGCATCAAGTTTGTCGGTTCTTTCACGCACTTCTTTTGGTAAATCTGCCATTTCGGCAATTCCACCTGCATTATCAGAAATTGGACCGTAGGCATCAACAGCAAGTTGAATACCAGTGTTTGCTAGCATACCAACAGCAGCAATTGCAATACCATATAGTCCTGCAAAGTGAAAAGAAAGTATAATTGCAGCAGCAATTAATAAAATTGGAATTGCTGTACTCATCATACCCACACCTAAACCTGCAATAATATTTGTTGCAGGTCCTGTGATAGATTGTTTAACAATACTCATAACAGGTTTTGTTCCTGTTCCTGTATAATATTCGGTTATTTTTCCAACACCTAAACCTGCAAGTAAACCAACAATTGTTGCAATAAATACTCCCATCGAGGTATATTCAGTTTCGTTTAAAGTCCAAGTTTCAGGTAAAAATTCTGATATCATAAAATAAGAAACTACAATCATTATACCTGCCGAAAGAAATTCTCCAATGTTTAAAGCTGTTTGTGGATTTCCGCCTTCTTTAACTTTTACAAAGAAAGTTCCAAAAACAGAAATTACTATTCCTGCAGCAGCTAAAGCTAAAGGTAGAATTACAGCACCTAACTTAAATCCTTCAAAAGCAGGTAGGTTAAAAAATACAGCTCCAAGAACCATTGTAGCAATTATAGAACCAACAAAAGACTCAAATAAATCTGCTCCCATACCTGCAACATCACCTACATTATCACCAACATTATCAGCAATTGTAGCCGGATTTAATGGGTGGTCTTCAGGTATTCCTGCTTCAACTTTTCCTACAAGGTCGGCACCAACATCGGCAGCTTTAGTATAAATACCACCCCCAACACGTGCAAAAAGTGCAATAGATGATGCTCCTAATGAAAATCCGGAAATTACATTTAATACAGTGGTTAAACCTTCTTTAGTATCTGTGCCAAAAAATGCACTATATGCAATAAATAGAACACTAAGCCCAATAACACCAAGAGAAACAACACCTAAACCCATTACAGCACCACCCGAAAAAGCTACTTCAAGTGCTTTGTTTAGCGATGTTCTGGCAGCGTTTGTTGTTCTAACATTTGCTTTTGTTGCAATACGCATTCCAATGAAACCTGCTAAAGCAGACATTAATGCTCCAACAACAAAAGAAATTGCTACAAATGCATGCGATGATGCTTCTGAGTTTCCTTTAAATATTAAAAGAACTGCTACCGCAACAACAAATATAGAAAGCACTTTGTATTCTGCTTTCAAAAAAGCCATTGCACCATCGGCAATGTTTTTAGCAATAGTTGCCATCTTATCTGTTCCAACTTCTTGCTTTTTTACCCATGCCGATTTAATTATCATAAAGATAATACCAATTAATCCTGCAAGTGGCAAATAATAAATTATATTCTCCATGTTTTCAATTTAATAATAGATTAATATTCTACTGTCATTATTTAGGCGGCAAAAATATATTTATAATATCTATTAAGCAATTTTTTTATTACTTTTTATGATAAAAATTAGTATAATTTATGTAAATTTACTTCCTTTGTAAATTAGGGCGAAAGTTTTTTTAGTCGCTTAATTTGTAATGCTTTACAATTTTTCACATTCCTCATGTAGCAATTCAGTAATTAATGATATTTTATATTATTGAACATTATTTTATCCGAAAAACAGCATTTTTAAAAATAATTATTAATTTTACGTCTTCTTTAAAAAAATAATTATGATTAAAAAATCTTATTTGTTAATATTAGTAAGTTTAATTGGTTTTAATATTTCTTATGCTCAAAAACTTACTGCAACAACCGATACTTTAAATAAGAACAATAATGTAAAATCTCAAGTTGTTGATACGCTGCAAGATGTGTCGGATAGCATAATATTACAAAATAATAAAAATGAATATAAGCAAGGCACAGATACTTTAAGATTAGATGAAGCATTGCAAGAAAAAACAATGAGCGAAAAAATAAATGATGTTTTTGAGCCATTTGTTGATGGTATGTCAGAAATACTTTTTTGGGATCCCTTTTCTTATTTTGGCATATATGATCCTGTTGTATATCACGAAAATGGAACTCCATATTGGGTTATAGGTTCAGATGAAATACACCATAAAAATGGTACAAGTTACAATATCAAAGAATTAACCAAAACCGTAGAAAACGGAGAAACAATATATTTAGTTAGTGCTAAGGATAGTTTGTATAAAGTAAATGAAACATTAATTGAAGTAAATGAAGACTTAATATATAAATATAAAGGTAAAGATTATTATATAGTAGAAAAATCTAAAAAAACTATACCTTTTATAGTTGTATGGTTGGTTTTAGGAGCAATATTCTTTACCGTAAGAATGAAATTTATAAATATTACCGGATTTAAACATTCAATTGAATTAGTTCAAGGAAAATTCGACAAACCCGGCGACGAAGGAGAAGTATCTCATTTTCAGGCATTGGCAACAGCTTTGTCGGCAACGGTTGGTTTAGGTAATATTGCAGGTGTTGCTATTGCTATTACAGTTGGAGGTCCGGGTGCCACATTCTGGATGATAATTGCAGGACTAATTGGTATGACTTCCAAATTTGTAGAAGTAACACTCGGTGTTAAATATAGAACTATCAACGAAAAAGGTGAAGTTTCGGGTGGCCCAATGCACTATTTAAGCAAGGGATTAAAAAACAAAAATCTTGGTAAATTTGGTTTAGTTCTAGCATTTGTATATGCAATTCTTGTTATTGGAGCATCAATTGGCGGAGGAAATATGTTTCAAGCAAATCAATCATTTCAGCAATTTGAATTGCTAATTCCTATAATGGAAGGACAAGGGGTTTGGTTTGGTGCTGTTATGGCTATTTTTGTTGGGATTGTTATAATTGGAGGCATTCAAGGAATTGCAAAAGTAACCGAAAAAATTGTGCCATTTATGGCATTATTGTATTTAGTTGCAGCTCTAGTAATAATTGCTATTGACTATAAAGAAATTGGACATGTATTTGCAATGATTTTTAATGGTGCTTTTTCGCCCGAAGCTCTTAAAGGAGGTGTTATAGGTGTGCTTATTGTAGGTTTTCAAAGAGCTGCTTTTTCTAATGAGGCCGGTATTGGTTCTGCATCAATTGCACACTCTGCTGTTAAAACCGACGAGCCTGTTAGCGAGGGGATTGTAGCTTTACTAGAGCCTTTTATTGATACTGTTGTTATTTGCACATTAACTGCATTAGTAATAATTTTTACAGGATATCACGACCCTGCAATTGCAGCAGGTCTTGATGGTGCTCAACTTACATCTCGTGCTTTTGGTAGCGTAATTTCTTGGTTTCCATACGTATTAGTTGTAGCTATTATGCTTTTTGCTTTTTCTTCTATGATTTCTTGGTCTTATTACGGTTTAAAAGGATTTGACTATCTTTTAGGTGGTGTAATCGAAAAATTAACAGGAAAAAGAACTTATACAAAATATATTTATTTTACTATCTTTTTATTTTTTACAGTGGTTGGAGCAGCCTCTTCTATGACTGCCGTAATGGACTTTTCTGATATGATGATTTTAAGTATGGCTTTCCCAAATATTATTGGCTTACTTATTCTTTCTCCAGAAGTTTATAAAGATTTAAAATCGTATCTTAGTAGAGTTAAATCAGGAGAAATTAAAAAATACAAATAAATTATATGTATAAACACTTATGTATAATAGTGCTATTATTTTTAAGTGTAAATACTTTTGCTCAGTTTTCTGATGATTTTAGCGACGGAGATATAACAAACAATCCAACTTGGACAGGGAATATAGACAGCTTTATTGTAAACACTAATAATAAATTACAATTAAATGCCAACAATGCAGGAACATCTTATATTGCAACTGCAAGTTCGGTTATTAGCAATACAGAGTGGCGTTTTACAGTAGATATAGATTTTCACCCATCAATAAATAATAATGTTTCAGTATTTTTAGTTTCAGATACATCTGATATTTCGGGTAGTAGTAACGGATATTTTATAAAAATTGGCGAAAATCTTAGTAACGACGGAATAGATTTATTTAAAAAAACAGGAACTACCGAAACAAAAATAATTGATGGAACAGCAGGTGTTGCAGCTTCTGGCGGATTATTTAATATTAAAGTAATTCGCGATAATTCAGGTAATTGGGAGGTTTTTGTCGATGATAATGGAGGCGGTAATTTTATTTCGCAAGGAACTTGTTTCGATAATACTATTATAAGTTCTACATATTTTGGGCTCTTTTTAAAATATACATCGTCGAACACAGCAAATATTAAATTTGATGATATTTATATTGGTAATATAGTTATTGATAACATTCCACCAAGTTTAAATAATTTAAGCATTTTAAACGATACAAGTTTAGTACTTAATTTTTCTGAAAGTCTTGTAGAAACCTCTGCCGAAAACACAACTAATTACTTAGTTAGCACAATTGGAAATCCTACGAATGTAATTTTACAAGCAAATAATAGCGATGTAATTCTTACATTTTCGCAACAATTTGTTTCGACACAGCAATACTCATTATCAATAAATAATATTGCAGATTTAAGCGGTAATATATCATCGCAAATTGATACAAATTTTTTGTACTATAAAGTAAAAAAATACGATATTGTGATAAACGAAATTATGGCAGACCCAAGCCCTGCTGTTTATTTGCCAGAAGTAGAATATGTAGAGCTTTATAATAAAACAGATTTTGATATTAATTTGCATAACTATGTTTTTAACTATGGAAATTACAATAGCTCAATTCCTGAGGCAGATATTGAGGCAAACTCGTATATAATTTTGTGTAAAGAAAATAATGTGCAAGAACTAGAGACTTACGGGAAAGTTATTGGTTTAGCAAATTTTTCGTTGAATAATAACGGGCAATTATTATCAATTGAAGACAATAAAGGAAATATTATTCATTCTGTAAACTACAATATAACTTGGATTAGAGATGATAACAAAACCGAAGGCGGTTGGAGTTTAGAGCAAATAGACCCCAATAATGTTTGTGGTGGTGAGTATAATTGGGACGTTTCAATAGCATCAAACGGAGGAACACCAGGAACAAAAAATTCAATTTTTGCCGAAAACCCCGATTTAATTTCGCCTGAAATTATACGTGCTGTTATTTCAGATACAAATAAAATTACAGTATTTTTTACCGAAACTCTTGTTTTAGACACAATTACAAGTAATTATTTTATTGTTGATAATGGTGTTGGAAATCCTGTTTCACTTAGTTTAAACTCGCTAAACAACACAAGTATTGAGCTGGATTTTAATAGTAATTTTATACATGGAACTATTTATAAACTCAGTTTTAATAAGCAAATTGCCGATTGTGCAGGTAATTTAATTAATGTAAATTCTTTTGTAAAATTTGCTTACCCAGAACAAATTGCCAAAAACGATATTATTATAAACGAAGTGCTTTTTAACCCAATTAACGCAGGTGTAGATTATGTAGAAATCTATAATCGTACAAACAAAGTTTTTGATTTGTTAGATTTACAAATTGCTAATCGAGAAGATGGCTTGGTTGATAATATCAAAAATATTGTAACATCTAATTATTTAATTTTTCCCGAAGAATATATTCTAATCTCAAAATCACAGAAAACAGTAAGTCAGCAATTTATAACTAAAACAAAGTTTAATTTTATTGATATTGAAACATTGCCTAGCTACCCTAATGATGAGGGAACAGTTGTTTTAATAAACCGTTCTAATATTATTATTGATGAGTTTGAATATAACGAAGAAATGCACTTTCCTTTATTAGTTTCTAACGATGGTGTTAGTTTAGAACGATTAAACCCCAATGCTCCAACAAACAAAGCCAATAATTGGCATTCGGCAGCCGAAACTGTTGGATTTGGAACACCTGGTTACAAAAATTCTCAATATAATCCCGAAGCACAAGGTGGGGGAGGCATTAGCATTCCGAACGAAATATTTTCGCCTGATAACGATGGTTTAGAAGATAATTTAACAATTTATTACAAATTTGACAAAGCCAACTATGTTGCTAATTTATACATTTTTGATGCAAGCGGAAAGCTAATGATACAACTTGTAAACAACGAACTTTTAGGAACAGAAGGTAGTTATATTTGGAACGGGATAGACCAATATAATCAAAAAGTAAATATTGGTATTTATATTATTTTATTTGAAGTTTTTGATAAAGACGGAAATGTAACTCAATATAAAGAAAAATGTGTTGTTGCAGGGAAGATTTAAAATTTAAACGAATAAAAAATAAAAAAACCAAAAATCTATGTGGTTTGAGTATATATCAATAGAAACAAATATCAATAAACACTTGCAAAAACTTACTATTTATAATTACTTTGTTTTCTAATGAATAAACTTTTTGCAATATTATTAATAATGTTAGGTTTTTCGGTTTTTGCCAAAACTACTAAATTTGTAAGTATCTTAAATAAAGAAACTATATCTTTATTAACAATTGAAAATGTTAATTACAAAAATTTTAGCGATACAAGCAAGTATATTATTGATGAAAAAGGTGATACAATTTATCTTGTGAAAAGAAAATTTACCGCAATATTGCTAACAATTTTAACAGGCCCGCTTGGTGGACATAGATTATATTTGGGGACTAAGCCAATAGTACCTGTTGTTTATGCAATAACACTTGGTGGGGGGCTTTTAGCTATTCCTATAATGGATTTATTTACATTAATTTTTACAAAAGACCTTAGCAAATACGAAAATAACGATAAAGTATTAATGTGGATAAATGGTATTGATGATACAGAATTTGATGAAGAATGATGGTTTAGTATAGATTTATTAAGTTTGTCTAGAAAATCAGACTTTCGACGTTGGCACTTAAATTATTGACTTTATCAGCAGACACTATTTAGTGTCTGTCCATAAAGTCAAGAGATTGAACTATAAAGTTCGAGTTCAAAGCCTGT
>CAZRWZ010000098.1:0-9735 GCA_964603745.1 uncultured Bacteroidaceae bacterium
CTTGAGTTTATGAACAAGCACTAATTATTGTTACATAATTAAAAATAATTTTACAAGCAATATTGCCTTAAAAAGAAAAAAATATTCTAATTTATATTTCTAGTATTTTACAAACTAAACAGAATATAATAATTTTTAAAAGAATCTGTAAATTATTATCTTAGAATTAAAATTAGATATGTATTTTTACCCAAAAAAATTAAAATTATGGAAAAGAGAACGATAGTTAGTTTGCCTGGTGATGGAATTGGGCGAGTTGTATTAGACGAAACAATAAGAGTTTTAACAGCAGCGGGTTTCGAAGCTGATTATGTTGAAGGTGATATTGGTTGGGAGTTTTGGAAAAGCGAAGGAGAAGCTTTGCCCCAAAGGACAATAGACTTATTAGAAAAACATAAAATTTCACTTTTTGGAGCAATTACATCAAAACCAAAAGATGAAGCTTTTGAAGAATTAGCACCTGAATTAAAAGAGAAAGGTTTAATTTATGCTAGTCCTATCGTACGTTTACGTCAGCATTTCAACTTAGATATTTGTGTAAGACCTTGTAAAACATATGTAGGTAATCCATTAAACTTTATTCGTAGAGGTGCAGATGGAGGGATAGAAGAGCCACCTGTTGATGTTGTAATATTCCGCCAAAATACCGAAGGTTTATACGGTGGTGTAGAGTGGAGCGATCCTGACAATCAGGTTTATGATGCATTTATGACACATCAAAGATTTAAACAAAATTTTGGAAATACTCCAAAAGATGAATTATCTATCTCTACAAGAATATTCACAAAAAAAGCCACAGAAAGAATTCTTAGAGCTGCTTTTGAACATGCAAAAAAATATGGATATAAGTCTGTAACAGTTGCAGAAAAACCAAATGTAATTCGCGAAACTTCGGGAATGATGTATAAAATGGCACAAAAAATGCAAAAAGAAGATTATCCTCAAATTGAACTTTGGAATACAAATATTGATGCACAAATGATGTGGCTAACAAAAAACCCTGAAACTTATGGAGTAATTGTTGCCGGAAATATGTTTGGTGATATTATTTCTGATGGATTTGCCGGTTTAATAGGCGGTTTAGGGTTTGCATGTTCTGCACAGATGAATCCTGATAGCGGTGTTGCTGTATTTGAACCTACCCACGGATCTGCTCCAAAATATGCCGATTTTGAAACCTCAATAGTTAACCCTATTGCAATGATTGAGTCTGCTTGCATGATGTTAGATCATATTAATGAAAATGATATTGCAGAAAAAATAAGAAAATCTGTAGCAAAAGTTATTTCAGATAAAAAAGTTCAAACTTACGACATGAAAAAAATGTCTGGCAGAGCTGATGTTGTTAAAAAAGGAGCTGTTTCTACTTCGCAAATGGCTGATGAAATTATAGCAAATTTATAGTATTTTAGAAACATACTATAATTTATAGAAATACTAAAAGCCTAGGAGTAATCTTAGGCTTTTAATTTTATGGACAGGCACTATTTTAGGACAGTATTGATTTCAACATCAAAAAGTTAATATCTTTTAGTGTTAAAAAGTAAAACATAGCTTAATTATATCAATATTTGAATAATGCAAAAATAAAATAATTAAATATTGAAAGTAATTATAGAAAAATCCAATAGAAGCAAGTGTAATCAATTACTGTTCAGTAATATATTTGTTTTTGTAATGATTACATTTTTATCGATACAAAGTTTTGCAATTGAACCAAAAGATAGTCTTAAAACTAATAAAAATATTAATTCAATTGACGATATTGATTCGTTAGTAGTAAATCAATATCAATATTTTAGAAAAGAAGCTTGCAAAACCGGAAATATAGATACAATAATAAGTTCAAACGATTTGGTTTATGAATATAGAATAGCCAAATTAAATCAAAATAGTAGAATAGAGGTAACATACAATAAAGATGTAAAAAAGTTTATTGAAATGTACACCATTCGTAAACGCTCTCAAATGTCGGTTATACTTGGGCGTTCGCAGTTGTATTTTCCTATTTACGAAGAGTATTTAGATAAATACGATTTACCTTTGGAGTTGAAATATTTATCAATAATTGAATCAGCATTAAACCCAAATGCTCGTTCTCGCTCCGGAGCAGTAGGTTTGTGGCAGTTTATGTATAACACAGGAAAAATGTTAGACCTAAAAATAGATAATTATATTGATGACCGAAAAGACCCTTATAAATCTACCGAAGCAGCATGTAAATATTTTAATTATTTGTATAATACTTTTGGCGATTGGGAATTAGCAATTGCTGCATATAATGGAGGACCAGGAATTGTTAGAAATGCAATAGTAAAAGCCGGTGGTAAAAAAGATTTTTGGACAATAAAAAAATATTTGCCTAAGCAAACACAAGATTATGTAGCAATATATTTTGCGGCATATTATTCTTTTGCTTATGCAAACGAACACAATATTTATGCAAAACCTCTAGAATATAACTATAGTAACACCGATAGTATTTCGGTTCAAGGTAATTTGTCGTTATATAAAGTTGCTGATGCTATTGGCATTCCTTATCAAGATATTAAATTTTTAAATCCTAAGTTTAAAAAAGGATATATCCCAAATCAAAATAAAACATACACAATAATGCTACCTGCAAATAAAATTTCAGATTTCATTGTTTATGTTGATGATAACGAAAAAGGAAATACTTCTAAAAAAGAAAGTTTAACTAAAACACCAAAACAAAAATATATTCATGTAGTTAAGAATGGCGAATATTTTCATAAAATTGCCATTGATTATGGTTGCACTATAGAAAATATAAAACAATGGAACAATTTAGATACTAATAAAGTTTACCTTGGGCAACGCTTGGTTATTTATCACTAAACAAAGTAGTGCACAGCCTGTTTTGTATATAGTTATGCTTCAATATATTAGGTGTTTTAAGTGTCAAACTTAAGCAAAACTATTGATTATCTTTTATAGCATCGTATCTACAAACATAAATACATTTACCACATTTTGTACAATCATTATTATCAATAGATGCTGTATGTAAATCTCTTACAATAGCATGATCTGTTACACAAGAATTCTCGAAACAAGCACCACAAGCAGTACATTTGTTCATATCTATATATGGCTCGTGATAATCCTCGGCTTTAAGCTCGTAAATTGCATCATAAGGACAAGCGTTTTGTGTTACACATATACCACATTCTGTACATAATTCTTTGTTAATTATAGGGTCTTTATAATCTGCCGGCGTATTATGTATTATAGCTCCATATTCGCAAGCATTTAAATCTATACACTCGCCACAATAGGTACAAGTGTTTGCATCAATATACGGTTCGTGATAATAGTCAGGTATTTCTTGTCTGAATGCATTAAAATTACATACATCAGAGGTAAAACAATCACCACAATGTGTACAGGCATCTTGGTCGATATACGGATCAATATACGGAGTTGTAATTTCTTGATCTATTGCGTTGTGAGTGCAAGCTGTATAACAATCGCCACAATTTGTACATAAATCTTGATGAATAAATGGGTCGTGATGTGCTTCTGAGTATGTTTTGTTTACGGCATTATGCGTACAAGCTGTTTTGCAATCGCCACAATGCAAACAATCCGTTTGATTTATTTCAACTTTACTTGGTTTAACATAATGCCAAGGACATGCAGGTACACAATCGCCACATTTTACACATAAGCTATAATCTATATGAGCTTTTCCTCCACTAATATAAATTGCATTGTGTGTGCATGCATTATAGCAATGTTTTGGTCCACAACCTGCACAAGCAGATATATCGTAATTTTCTATGCCATTAACATAGCTTATGCAATCTCCTTGCGATTGGCAAGCTGTAATACAATCGCCACAGCCAACGCAATCAGGATTATCAATTGTATATTTAGGAATACAAACATCTGTTGCATTATATTGGCAGGCTGTTACACAATCGCCACATTCTACACAGTTATTGGTATCTATAGAATAATCTTTTACTGATATATGAATTGCATTGTCATTGCAAACTGTTAGGCATTCGCCACAATCAACGCAATCGTCTTTATCTATTGAGTAGTTTTTAACACTAATTTTTATTGAATTTTCAGGACAAACAGGTACACATTCGCCACAGTCTCTACAGGTATTTGTATCTATTTCATAATCGCTTACCGAAATTTCTATTGCTCCTTCGGGGCAAACAGGCATACATTCGCCACAATCTCTACAAAGATCTTGATTTATAAAATAACCTTTCCCAAATATTGATATCGCATTATCTTCGCAAAATATAAGACAATCTTTACATTCTGTACATTTTTCGATGTCAATAGAATAATTTGTTAATATCGGTAAATCTATTGCATTATAATAACAAGCATCAAGGCATTCGCCACAACCTACACATTTGTCAGGCGAAATTTTTACAAGTGAATATTGTTTTGCAATTTTTTTGCAACTGGTTAATATTGGCGATGATACAGCAATTGCTCCTAACGAAAATAATGATAACTTTTTTATAAAATCACCTCTGTCGTATATCTTTTTTTCGTTTTTATCCATAGCAATTATTTTTAAAAAGTTATTCTTAATTCACCTCTTATCATATAAAGTACTGTATCTAAATCATCGGCATTCATTCTGCTACCTATTATTGTGAATTTGGCATGATGAAAAAATGTTTTCCCTATTGAAATATCATATTCTGAAATATTCTGATAATTAAATTGTTGTGTTGCCTGAAGTTTTATTTGAGCTTTCCATTTTGGAACTCTATGTTTAAAAGCTAATTGATATAAAGGCATATCCATCATATCCATTCTCATAACTTCGCCAATAAATAAATTGCTAAACGAAGAGTATCCCATAGCATTATTATCGATATTTATTTTTCCGTAATATCTTAAGTCTATCAGACTTTGACCTTTAGAGCCAAAATTAAATGTTTTACTTAAGTTTAAATAATAAATTAAAGCATTATTGTCTATAATTGTTTGATTTACAACTTCTGCTTTTAGTTTTATTTTGTAAGGAAATTGAAATAAACTGTTTAGTCCAAAATGGTATCTCATATTAGGGATTAGTGTTCCAAATTCGGTATAAGCAATTAATCCTATATTTTTAAATATTTTGTCTTTTGGTTTGTCGCTAAATTCGCTAAACTCACTAAATTCGTCATTAGTGTTTTCCTCTTTTTTTTCTTTTGGTGTCCAAAGAGCTACTACTCCTGCAAAATTGGTTTCGCCAATGCTTTCTCCAAGCACAGGATAATATCTATCTCTTATTGTATTATATAAATAGTTTACACTGCAAAAAGTTCCAAAACGCGAAAAATCTTTTAATACACTTCCTCCATTTACATTAATTTCCCAATTTCCAAAAGTATTTTTATATGATAATCCTAATGCTCGTTCGTTCACAAGAAAATAATCGCCCAAAGTAAATTGTTGAAATCCTACAATTATTGAGTTCTCTTTGTTTTTATATTTATAAAATACATCTCTTATCCCGAATCTTTGTTTTTGAAAAAAACCACCTGGCCCATGAGTTTCTCCATCATATTCGCCCGGTCCTTGAAATGTATTTCGCCAAGCTTTTGTACCGCCTTCAAAATATATTTGATGTTTTTTCCACGAGTAATCGAAACTTGCAAACATCATTGCGTTTGTTATTAATCTATCGTCGGTCATATAACCATGCCCAAAAGTTATTTCGGCTGACCAAAGTAAGGGGAAATCTTTTTTAAAAGGCTTTAAATGAGCACCCATTTTACTTCTGCAAGTCCATTGTCCGTAACTTGAGATTGAAATAAATAATGCTATAATAAATAATATGTTATGATTTTTTTTCAATTTTACAATTATTTTCACATTTAACAACAGTTGGATATTTTTTACTTTTTCTTACAAACGATATTCCATCTTGCGGACAAGAGTCAATACATTTTCCACACGAATTGCAATCGGGATTATATATAATACTAGTTTTAGTATCTCTTGTAATTGCATCTATTTCGCATGATGTGTTACACATTTTGCACGAAATACAATCTCCTTTTATTCCTATAATTGATGCTCCGGGTATGCGAGTTATCCAACCTAATACTAAGCCAATAGGGCACATTGTACGGCAAAACGGACGATAAATAAATACCGAAGAAATTAATACGTATAGTATAAGTGTGATAATTACAATTAGTTCTATATCGTAATTATTTGTTGAGATTAAATATCCGAAAAAGTTTTTAAAATCGAATATATTTAAAAACGGGTCTATCTTACACCAATATTTTGTTCCCATTATTGCTAATTGTACTATCAATACAAACAATAAAATAGTTCTCGTAATTCTAAATATTTTTTGAGCTTTAGATGATGCAAATATCTTTATTTTACGAGGTAAATATACAAACTCTTGTATTGCACCTAAATGGCATATCCAACCACACCATACTTTTCCAAATACGTATGTAATAGGTATTATTGCAATAAACCATAATAAATTTCTAAAATCTACTTCGTAACCACTTGCAAAAAGTAAAATGTTTTCTATTCCATTAATTGGGCAAACAGAACAAGCTTGTTTGTAAAAACCTAAAATAAATATTGACGCAACAAGAAATAATGTTCGTAGTTTTCGTGTACTTTCAAAACGCACAAATATTCCGGCTAATATTGTTAATAATAATATTGCTATTGTCCAATGAAATTCTGTTTTGTCTTTATCGTCTATTCCACAAGAGCCACTTTTTGAACAAGAATTACAATCGGAAAATTCGCTAATATTATCAGAGAATTCATCGTTGTTTGCATCAGAGAATTCATCATCGCTAAAATCGGAGAATTCGTCGTCGCTTGCATTAGAAAACTCATCTGTATCTTCTTTTGTTTCAGAAAACTCGTCATTGTTTTGATTGTCAAATTCAGAAAACTCGTCTTTTATTTCTATGCTGTCGGTATTTGCAAAAGAATTATTAGGAACAATAACAATAGTTCCTAATATAAAAATAAAAACAATAAAAATTTTGTTCATTTATTTACATGTTTAGTTATAAATTACAAGCTGTTATGCGTGTAGTGTTATTTCTCCAAAACCACCATCTTTTTCGCAATCTCTGGTAACAGATAAAAATAATTTGCCGTTTTTGGTTTTTTCAATTTTCACTTTTAGTTTACGTTCCCAAATACCTGGCGAAGTTTCTTTCCAAGGTGTTCCTTGCATTATTTTTATTCCCTTGCTATCGTATTTTGTTTTTTCTATGGCAACAGGGCAAACTCTATGTGTAAATTCTACTTTAACATGAAGTACAACAATATCACCTTCTTTATATACATCTTTTTGTCCGCTAACAACATCTACTTCAATTTCGCATGCCGACACAGTGTTAAACCCAATAAACATAAAGAAGCTAAGTAAAAATAAACTTCTTTTAATAAATTTTGTAAGTTTCATATGTACGTATTTTTATAATTACACTTAGCACAAAAATATAACTTACAAAAAATAATTTAGTACATAATTCTGTAAATATCTTATAAAATTCTGTATTCATTTTATAAGATAATTTTAATTTAAACTTGCCGATACAGAAACATTTGTTTTTTTAAATCACAGCTAACCTATTAGTAATAAGCTTATTAGTTTTGTGTTTTATTTGTTATATGTGTGCGTTTTAAGAAAATAATTAATAGAAGTCCTCTTTATTGAATAATAAGTATTATTTTTGAATAAAAAACATGAAGTATTGATGTACAATAGTTTTATAAAATATTTATTGTTGATAATCTTAGTTAATGTATTAACTAATAATTTGTTTTCTAAAGAAATAAAAGAAACTGATGATAATATTTATTTGTCAGAACAATCAGACGAAGACAGGGTTAAAACTTTATTAGTATTATCTGATAGTTTTAAGAATAACAATCCTGAAAAGGCATTGGTATTTGCAAAAAAGGCATATAATTTTTCGAAAAAACATGATTACGACAAAGGCGTAGTTAATTCAATGTTAAGGATTTCTAAGATTTACTGGGGTATGTCTGATTATAAACAAGCCATGGAATATGCCGAGAAATCAAAAGAATTAGCAAAAAACTTAGATTATCAAAAAGAATTAGCAAAAGCTTACAGAATGTGCGGAATGGTATATGCCGATATAGAGAATCATAAAAAAAGTTCCGAAGCATTTTATCAAAGTTTAAAGATATATGAACAAATAGGAGATAAATTAGGAATAGAAGAAGCTCTTGGTGATATAGGCTCTGTTAATTTCCATCAATTAAATTTTGATAAAGCATTAGAATTTTTTAATCTTTCGTTGCAAATGGCAAGAAAACAGAATAACTTGAAGGGAATTGCACGTGGGTTGAATAATGTTGCCGCAGTTTATGAGGCCATTAACGATTATGAAAAAGCAACTAAGTACTTTGAAGAAGCTAATAAAATTAATAAGCAACTGGGAAACAAACAAAGAGAAGCAATAAACAATATGAATTTAGGTATTACCTACATGAATTTAAATAAGTATGATAAATCGCTATATTATTTTAGTCAAGCAGATTCTTTGTTTATAGAATTAACTAATTTAACAATGCAAATAAAATGTTGGATTGGATATGCAAATTATTATTTTTCGGTAGGCGATGATAAATCAGGAATTAAATATGCAACTAGAGCATTAGACAAAGCAAAAGCCTTAGATAATAAAAATTTTATTTATGATGCTACCGATATTTTAAATAAATTATATCTATCTCGAAAAGATACTTCTAATGCTTATAAATATATGCAAATAAAGTATCTGGCTAAAGATAGTTTAAGATTAAAAGAAAATAGACTGAATTTGACTAAACACGAATTGGAATACGAATTTGCAAAAAAAGAAGAAAAAGCAAAACACAAACAACAAAGAAATAAACTATATGTTTCGTTATTAATTATCTCGTTATTAATTATTTTAATAATAATAATATTAGTGCTTTTAAATCAACGAATTAAAACAAAAAATGCTTTAATTGAACAACAAAATTTAGAGCACGAATTAGAAATGAAAAATAAAGAAATGACAACCAATGTAATGTCATTAATGAAGAAGAATGAAATGTTATCTATTCTTTCAAATAAACTTATTGAGCTTAAAAACAAGGCCGTTAAACCAGAAGTTAAGCAAGCGGTTACTAAAATAGCTCTTGAATTACAAAAAACAGCAGATGCCGAAATTTATAAAGAATTTGAATATAGATTTAATCAAATTCATGTAGGGTTTTACGATAAACTTCTGAAAGATTATCCGGATTTAACCCCAGGCGAACTTAGATTATGTGCATTTCTAAGATTGAATATGTCAACAAAAGATATTTCTGAATTAACAGGACAAGTTCCAAGCTCTTTAGAAACAGCTAGATATAGATTAAGAAAAAAATTAGGTATATCTAATACTAAAGAAAATTTAATTACATTTTTAACTAAATATTAATTACATTTATTTCTTCTGGTGTAAACCCAATGCACAGTAAATAGTGCTTGTCCATAAACTCAAGAGATTGAACTATAAAGTTCAAGTTCAAAGCCTGTCCCGATTTATTTCGGGGGCTTGTGTAGATTAAAAAATGTGAATTTACATAATGTAAATGACTATTTTTCAAACAAGCGTAACGCAGAAATCGGACTTTATAGACAGACACTAAGTAGGGTCTGCTGAGAAACGCATAACAGGTTATTATAAAGTTACTTAAACTAAAACA
>CAZRWZ010000099.1:0-9714 GCA_964603745.1 uncultured Bacteroidaceae bacterium
TGACAATTATTAATTAATAATTGTTTAAACGGTTTGTATTTAAATTTTTTGCCTTTTTTGCCTCCAAACTGGTCGGCAAAACCATCAGAAAACATATATATATTATCGCCTTTTTCTAATTGTATTTCGTGAGTAGAGAAATTATCCATTTTTTCGTAAATGGCTATTGGCATTTTGTCTGGCTTTATTTCATAAAGCAATTTTGAATTTTGAATGTTTAATTTTGAATTATCGCACAATTTAACTGAATTATTGCTTTCTTCACTTTCTACTTTTAACTTTCCACTTTTAACTATATATAGCGGATTGTTAGCTCCCGAAAACTGAACAATATTAGTTTCGTGATTGATGCTGATAATTGCCATATCCATTCCGTCTTTTTGTTCGCCAACTTCGCCTGTTTGTTTCAATGCTTTTATTATTTCTTTTCGCAGTTTTTTTAATATTAAGCCTGTATTTGTGATATATTCTTTTTCAACTATCTCGCGTAAAAACGATGAGCCGAGCATACTCATAAATGCACCAGGAACACCGTGTCCTGTGCAATCGGCTGCTGTTATCACGGTATGGTTCTCAATATGTGCCCACCAATAAAAATCGCCCGAAACTTTGTCTTTTGGTTTGAATAAAACAAAATGGTCTGATAAATATTTTTTTAAAATTTTTGATTCTGGTAAAATAGCTCCTTGCAAACGAGTAGCATAGTCTATACTTTCGGATATTTCGTAATGCACTTTCTCAATTTTTTCTTTTTGCCTAACAACCATATCTTTTTGGTGTTCTATCTCATCGCGTTGAGCAATTATTTCTTCGTTTTGTTGGTTAAGTTCCTCATTGGCTTCTTGTATTTCGTGAGTTCTTTCCTTAACAGTTTGTTCTAATTCTTTTTGATGTTGTTTTAGTTTGGCAGTTCTCCATTTAACAAAACTAAATATTAGTAAACTAAATAAAACTGCATAAATTACTTTTGCCCACCAAGTATACCACAAAGGTGGATGAATTACAAAACTATACGCAAACGGCTCACTCCAGATACCTTCTTCACCAATGGCTTTTACTTTAAAAGTGTATTTACCATATGATAACCCACGGTAATCGGCTTTGTTCTCAGCAGTTAATTGACTCCATTCTTTATCTAAACCACATAAAATAAAACTATATTTAATTTTCTGTGGTGATGACCAATCTATTGCCGAAAAATTAAATGTTATATGATTTAAATTATACGGCAATTCTAAATTATTTGGGTAATTGTAAAAAGGTTCTACATCTGTAAATTTTATATCTTCCAGCCCTTGAATGTTTTTTAAACCTTCAAGGTTTAGAATTACACTATCATTTAAATTATGATAATCAATAAATTCTTCTTTTAAACTAATATTAGTAAACTCTAATACAGGGGCTTTTTTTATAGTATCAGCATAAAACACATTTAAATCTAACATAGTTAAAGCCTTACCTGAACCCCACCAAGCTCTGTTTTTGCTATCTATAAATACAGAGTTATTAAAAAAGTCTAAACCCTTTAAACCATCTTGTTTATCGTAAGTTTTTATAGTATAATTTTCGTCATTACGAGATGTAGCCGTGGTAATATGTTTATTATTGACAGATTGCTTACTTGTAATACTTGTATTTTGTTTTGACAGATTGCCACGCTCGTTCCTTGCTCGCAATGACGGGTTAATTTGAGGTGTTAATAAGTTTAGCCCCCTTTCTGTGCTTATCCAAATATTACTTTTATTATCCTCTATTATCGATAAGGCTGTATTATTTGACAAGCCCTCTTTTTCGGTATAATTAATAAATTTATAAGAATTAGACCCTTCGGCTTTATTCAGGACAAGTTTGCTTACTCCTCCGCTATTAGTTCCAAACCAAAGATTTCCATCACTACCCTCTATTATTGACCAAACATAATTATCTGACAAGCCATCTTGCTCGGTATAATTGGTAAAAGATTGCCCGTTATATTTACTTACCCCGCCACCTGTTCCAAACCAAAGATTTCTATTACTGTCCTCTATTATTGACCAGACTGTATTATTTGCTAAACCATCTTGCTCGGTATAATTAGTAAAAGATTGCCCATCATATTTACTTACCCCTCCCCCATCTGTTCCAAACCAAAGATTTCCATTGCTGTCCTCTATTATTGACCAAACATAATTATTTGATAAGCCTTCTTGTTCGGTATAATTGGTAAAAGATTGTCCGTCATATTTACTTACCCCTCCGCCATTAGTTCCAAACCAAAGATTTCCGTCACGGGTCTCTATTATTGATACAACTGTATTATTTGCTAAACCATCTTGCTCGGTATAATTGGTAAAAGATTGTCCATCATATTTACATACACCTTTGCCATCTGTTCCAAACCAGAGATTGCCGTCACGGGTTTCTATTATAGACACAATATAATTATTTGGCAAGCCATCTTGCTCGGTATAATTAATAAAAGATTGCCCATCATATTTACTTACTCCTCCGCCATATGTTCCAAGCCAGAGATTTTCATCGCTATCCTCTATTATTGACCAAATTGTATTATTTGACAAGCCCTCTTGTTCGGTATAATTGGTAAAAGATTGTCCGTCATATTTACTTACCCCTCCGCCATCTGTTCCAAACAAGAGATTTCCATTATGTGCCTCTATTATTGATATGACTATATTATTTGCTAAACCATCTTTTTCGGTATAATTGGTAAAAGATTGCCCATCATATTTGCTTACTCCTCCGCCATCTGTTCCGAACCAGAAATTCCCATTGCTATCTTCTATTATCGACCAAACATAATTATTTGGTAAGCCCTCTTTTTCGGTATAATTGGTAAAAGATTGCCCATTATATTTGCTTACTCCTCCGCCATCTGTTCCAAACCAGAGATTGCCATTACTGTCCTCTATTATTGACCAAACTCTATTATTTGACAAACCATCTTTTTCGGTATAATTGGTAAAAGATTGCCCATCATATTTGCTCACTCCTCCGCTATTAGTTCCAAACCAAAGATTGCCATTACGGTCCTCTATTATTGACCAAACTGTATTATCTGATAAGCCTTCTTTTTGAGTATAATTAGTAAAAGATTGCCCGTCATATTTGCTCACTCCTCCGCCATACGTTCCAAACCAGAGATTGCCATTACGGTCTTCTATTATTGATACAACATAATTACTTGATAAGCCTTCTTTTTCGGTATAATTGGTAAAAGATTGCCCGTTATATTTACTTACTCCTCCGCCATATGTTCCAAACCAGAGATTTCCATTACGGTCCTCTATTATTGAATACACATAAGATGATGGCATTCCTTGGTCAACATCTAAGTATTTTATATTGCAAATTGCATTGTCTTTGTAGACTGGTGCTAGGGCTTTTGTGGGTTTTGATTGTATGGTTTTTATGGTTTTTATTTTGTATATAGTGTCGTTGTTTTGTATGGTGTAAGCCTCTCGTACTTCGGCATCTCTCCCAAGGGGAAAATTTGCAGTATCTAATTTTAATATTTTGTAGGTTTTTGGAGCATAAATTGTGTCGCCATTTTGTATTTCAAATCCTTCTTTTACAATATTATACACCTTAGGGTTTCCTGCCTCTACTGTTTTGGGCATACTTGCTTTTATTGGATTTTTCCCTGTGGCAATTTCTTCTTTGCTTTGTTGTAAGTTAGAAATACCTGGTGTTATTGCTGCGTTTGAATAAGGTGTTATTGTAGGGTTTCCTGCTTTTATTACTTCTGGTAATGGCACTCCGTTTTCGCCCGGTGTTATTATCGTTAGTCTGTTTAGATTTATTTTTATTGTTTTTGGTTTTATAATTGTAGCAGTATCTAAACCTTCAATGCTTGCAAGCCCCTCTTGAAGGTTATTATTATTTTGCATGTTACATGCTGCAAAAAGTGTTATAATTATGAGTATTAAAAGTGCTTTTTTCATTTCTTTAATTAAAATATTTTTAAGAATAACATATAATCAATAGCCCCATATTACTTAAAATAAATAGTAATGCCATATTTATTATTTCTTTTTTTTTCATTATTTTTTTAAGACGTTTTAGCTTTTTCGTAAAGATCTAATAATGTATTATCAGACATTATTTAAGCACAAATGTTTCAATATCTTCTAAAGTATCAGGATTAACAACACGAACCGAAATACTATCTCCTTCAATTTCTATTAGCACAAGAGCATTTTGGGTAGTAAAGCCACTTGTGTAATCGCTCCAAGGCAATACTTCTTGTGCATAATATGGTGCTCCTGCTGCTCCATTATTTATTTGATAAATTTGACGATTTAACTTTAGTTTTTCTTTATCATATTCTTTCGGATATCGTTTCATATCGTCAGAAATTTTTAGTTTACAATAGTTATGCTCGTCACCTGTGAGCATAGCAACAACTTTAGTGCTTTTGTTTATTATAATATTTAAAAACTCATCTCTACGTTCAATTATACCTTTTTCAACCTCTTTGCCTGCAACAACAGCACGTGGATAATTTTGCCCCGAATACCACATATCATCTTTTGAATGTCCGCCATTAGGAAAAGCAGGGGTATGCTGAGTAATAAAAACATGCTTTATTTTATCATCTTTTTCAAATTTTGCAATAGTTTTTTCTAACCAAGCTAATTGATTATCCATAAAATAGCCATGCAAATTACCACTTGTTTTAGGGTATTGTGTTAAAAGTGGAGCATACCAATAATTTGAATTTAAAACAATTACGGCAGTATTTCCATAAATGTATGAATATACATTTTCTTTATATGATGGAAAATCATTTGTTTTTGGATCAGGATCGTATTTAGAACCATCTTCGCTAATTAACTCGCTAACAGGATTTACAAAATTTTCTGCAAAAATTGCTTCAGAACTTTCTGTCTCAAAAGGAAAATTATCAATCATTATAGGGTGTTTTGTACCAAGAACCTTAAATGCTCGTTCTAAACTTTCGTGATTTCCCATTGCTACATACATTGGAGTATAATGAGCAAAAGCTCCCATCGACTGTTTAAAATTAGCATATTGCAAATTTAAATCTTCTTTTGAGCTTGTATATCCATCTATTAAATCGCCCGAAAACTGCATAAAAGCCACATTTTCTTTTGAGGCAAGTGCCATTATTCGTTTCATCATATAGGCATTTACACCGTATATTTCTCTTTCGCCTGAGCCTGACCCTGCACGGCAATCACTGGCATAAGCAAAAGTAAATTTTTGGTTAGAGCCATATTCTGGTGCAGTTTTAAATGTGTAAGAATATTTAAAATCGTCGCAAGTTACATTGTAAGAATATTTTGAACTTGGTTTTAGTTCTTTAATTTTAAACTCATGAAAATAGCTTTCCTTTTCATCATAAAAATCTGTGTTATCAACTGTTACAAAGGTTTTTACTTTAAAATTTGTTTTATACCAAATTGTAATTCCATCGGGTTTTACATTTGATAAAAAAGGACCTTCGATTATTGTAGGAGCAACAGTAAAAGGACCTGTTCCTTTAAAATTAACTCTGCCATCGTAAACAAATTGACCATCACCATCAATAATTCTATATCCTAGTGTTCCTTTTTCTTTTATATGCCAATCAATCATATCATATTTTCCGGCAAGCCACGATAAATCTATTTCAGCTTTTCCTTTTTTTATTTGCAATTTTCTGTATTGATATACAGGATATGCATAAATTGCATCGCTATAATTAATAAAGCCAAAAAACATATATCCGTTAAAGTTTTCATTTTTAAAATCGAAAGCTATACCTTTTTCTGTTCCTGTGGGATTTGCTGCAAAATGACTATATTTATACACCGTTCTTACATTCATAGGGGGTACTTCTATTCCTGCTTGATCAACAAAAATCAAACTATCATTTCGTGATATTAGATTTGAATATGATTTGGGAATAATTTCTTGTGCAGAAATAAAATTTATTATAAACACTCCTAAAAGTAAACTTATTATCTTTTTCATATTAAAATGATTAATTGGTTAAATTCTGTTGAATTTTTATTTCCCGAAATTAAAAAAATAAATACAAATCAAAAATTAATTACAAACATTTAATATTATACCCTATACAATCAACCGCAAAACTTAGTATAAAACACATTATATCAGATTGTTTTTATTTAAGCTGCTTCTACATTTATTTTAAAAAACATAAAGAAAGTCGAAAATACTATTTTTATTATTAAATTTGATGTGTAAATTACTAATTTATTCAACTTATGAAAAAGATTCTATTATTATCGCTAAGTCTAATATCCTTAATTAGCATGTCGCAAACCACTGTTATACAAACTCTAACATACGATAGTTTGGGTCGTGATTATGTTTTTCAATTTCCGCCTGATGATGGAACATCTTACGAAAAAATTACAATGGAATACAGCATGCGTTGTAAAAATGGTTTAGTTTCTACACAAGGAGCACCAAACGACCATGGTTGTGGCGAATGGGACTATAGTTGCAATTCGTTTATTGAGGATTCTACAAAAACAGATTCTGTTAAAGCAACACAAGGGTCTTACTCTATTTCTAATTTTGATGGTAGTGATTATGCGTATACTACAAATCCTACATTCACTTTTTATAGTTACAATCAATATAACACAATATACAATTCTGTTATTTCTGAAACCGAAGCAAGTGTAGGAAATGGAACAGATAATTTAAATTATCCGTTTTCAACATCAAATAAAGTTTCAAAATCGCAATATTTATGGACTGCTTCAGAATTAACCGCATCTGGTTTAACCGCCGGAGATATTACCGGACTTAAACTTAATATCACACAAGCAAATAGCAATGCTAATTTTTTAAGAATTAGAATTAAACAAACATCGCAAACAGAACTAGACGAAAAAAACCCTGAAACAACAGGGTTTACAGAAGTTTATTTTTTAAACACACAGTTTACAAACGGAGTAAATCAATTTAATTTTTATAATAATTTTAATTGGAACGGAACATCAAATTTATTATTAGAATTTAGTTTTACAAATAGCAATTCTGGAACAAATTCAATAGTTATGGGGCATAATAGCGGAGCAAATATGGCTTTGCTAAACAACGGAGCAGATGGATTTATGGAGTTTTCGGCAACAGGAAGAGTAGATATTACAAATTCTGATTATTCATCGGTTGAAAACGAAATTTCGGTAGTATTTTGGGCTTATGGTAACCCCGATATTTTACCTGTTAATACATCAGCTTTTGAAGCAACAGACGCACAAAACCAAAGGCAAGTGCATGCACATTTGCCTTGGAACAATTCAGGTGTTTACTGGGATTGTGGAAACACAGGAGGCTGCGACCGTATTGACAAAATGGCATCAAGCAGTGAAATTGCAGGACAGTGGCATCATTGGGCATTTACCAAAAATGCTACAAGTGGAAAAATGTATATATATTTAGATGGGGAAATATGGAAATCGGGAACAGGTAAAACAAATTCTATTGATATTGATGTTTTTAAATTTGGATCTAATGTTTCAGGGTCTTATCCATATTATGGAAATATTGATGAGTTTTCTGTATGGGATAAAGAACTAACACAAGCAGAAATACAAGATTGGATGTATAAACAGGTTGATGCCTCGCATATAGAATATGCACATTTAATAAATTATTTTAATTTAAACGATGGCTCTGGCAATATAGTTAACGATATTTCGCCTAACAATATACCCGCTTTGCACGATGGCATTCCTGCTTGGAAAACATTTAGAGGAGTTAAACTTTTTAAGAATTTTACTGCCGACACTTTTAGACCAAATACCACTTTTGTTCAAGGAAATTATACCACAACAATAGATACTATTATTGAATTAGATTCTACAATTAACAATCAAAATATGATAATTCAATATCAGGTAGTTGGTACCGATTTAGACACACTTGACACAAATTATTACTACCAAGCAGGCGAAATGTATGTTTATGACGAAAATCATACAATTATAGACACTATTATAGTTGCAGCCGAAGATACATTAAACATTACAAACCTCGAGTATTACAAAAAATATCCATCTATATTTGAAATAATGTCTTTTGTAACACCATATGGTTTATATTTAGATTTAGGTCAAGAAGGTAAAACATGGACTTTTGATGTAACAGATTTTGCACCAATATTAAAAGGTGAAAAAAGATTGTTCTTAACCGGAGGAACTCTTCAAGAAGATTTAGATATTAAATTCATTTTTAAAGAGGGAACACCCGCAAGAGATGTTATTGATATTCAGCAAATTTGGAGAGCAGGGGCACAAAGAAATTATCAAGATTTAATGGCAAATAAATATTTTGAGCCAAGAGATGTTCTGTTAAACTCAAATGCTTCAAGCTATAAAATACGAACTGCAATAACAGGTCACGGACAAGAAGGTGAGTTTATTGCCAGAACTCATTATCTTAATTTAAATGGCGGTAGCAACGAGTTTCAATGGCAAGTTTGGAAAGAATGTGCCGATAATCCAATATTTCCACAAGGTGGAACTTGGGTTTACGACAGAGCTGGTTGGTGTCCTGGAGCTCCAACAGATTTACGTGAAGATGAAATAACAAGCTATGTAACTTCTGGAGAAACTGTTAATATTGATTACGGAATAACAGCCGGATACGGAGATAGTCGTTATATTGTAAATTGTCAGTTAGTTAGCTATTCTACTCCAAACTTTACTAATGATGTAGAACTTGTAGAAATTCAACGACCATCAAATAAAATTGAATATGGAAGAGTAAATCCTGTATGTTACGAGCCAAGTGTAACTATCAGAAATACAGGTTCTTTACCACTAACATCTTGCAAAATAACTTATGGTGTAGTTGGAGGCATAACCAAAGAATATAACTGGACAGGAAATCTTGCTTTCGACCAAAAAGAAACGGTTGCATTACCAATTCAACAAGCATCGTTTTGGCTAGGTGATGGTTTAAATATTTTTGAAGTGTCTGTAAGCCAGCCGAATAACACAAGTGATGAATATACAAGTAATAATACTCAGACTTCAAATTTTGAATTACCCGATATGTACGATGATATTTTATATATCTACCTTAAAACTAATAATAATGCATACCAAAACTCGTATGTAATAAAAGATGAAACAGGAAATGTTGTTCTTTCAAAATCTGGATTAAGTAATAATTCGTATTATCAAGACACATTAAATGTACCCGACGGATGCTACACTCTAGAAATGATAGATACAGGAAATGACGGAATTGATTTTTGGGCAAATACTGCACAAGGTTCAGGAACAATTCGTTTAAAAAGTGCTACTTCATGGACTACTTATAAAACTTTTGAACCTGATTTTGGAAAATCGTTTTCTTATTCGTTTATTGTTGGAGATATTACATACTTAAAAAATACTGACACATATATCCCTTCAATTCAAGTATATCCAAACCCTACAAAAGATATTGTTTTTGTTGATGTTGATACCGAAATTTTAGGAGATATAAATATATCGATATACGATTTAACAGGGAAAAAAATTATTGAGAAAACTTTTAACAATACCTTTGTAGCAAATACATTATTTAATTTATCTAAACAAGAAGCAGGAATATACCTTTGTAAAATTAAAACACAGGATAAGGTTTTTGTGAAAAAGATTTCTTTAGTGAACTTTTAAAATAAGACATTAGACTGTTAGACAAAAAACTTGCACAAGTAATTTTCCCCGATAACTATCGGAA
>CAZRWZ010000100.1:0-9605 GCA_964603745.1 uncultured Bacteroidaceae bacterium
TAGCTTTGTAATAACTTGTTATGCGTTTCTCAGCAGACCCTATGTAGTTTTAGTTTTCTCCTCTAAACCATCTTTATGATAAACTTCAATAGCAACAATCATTGCAGTATAACCCCAAAATAATGCCGATATTTTATCAGTATCTAAGAAATTGTTTAGAAAACCATGTATATAATAACTAATTAGCCCAAGTGTTAGCGATAAAATTAGAATTTTTAATTCTCTAGATTTTGAGTTTGAATACAATGTTAGAGCTGTGTATAAAGTAACTATAATAATTAGAATAAAAGATAAAGACCCTAATACTCCGGACTCTGCTAAAGCACCAATATACTCGCTATGAGCATTTCCTCCGTCGCCAGCATTTGTACTAATAATTGTTTTTTCATAAGACATTTGATATGGTGCATATTGAAACATGTATGTTCCTGGTCCAAATCCAAAAATAGGTTTGTCTTTAAACATTCGTATTGCTGATTCCCATCTGTTAATTCTTTCTAGGTTAGATGCGTCTGATGCGATATTTGACATAGATTGAACTTGCTCTGTAAAGTTAGAAGAAGCATCTTGCCTATTACCTTCTAAATATATAAATATTTGCGTTTTAAAACTAAAAAATAAAATAATTAAAGAGCTGATAATAATAAATATAGTTCTAAATTTTATTTTTAATAGCACAACTATTAAAACTCCTAAAGAAACAACTAAACTTAACCATGCAGCTCTAGTATATGATAATATGAGACCTGCAAAAATAATTGTAAAAGCAATTGAGATAAATATTTTTAAAGTGGCAGAGTAATGTTTGCTTAATAAAAAACCAATTAACACAGGAAAGATAAATGCTAAAGCTGCACCATAAGATGTGTGGTCGCTATAAAAAGGAGAACAAACAAAATTTGCTGCTTCTTGATCGAATATACCATATGCTGCATGTTTTATTTCTGTTGCAAAAATCACAACAATTAATGCAAAAACATATAGCCAAACATAACGTCTAATATTTTTCTTGTTTTTAAATAAATGGATAGCAATAAAATAGAAAACACTAACAAACCACATTCTTACAAGTAAGTATTTTAAAGAAACTAACGGCATTGTACTAGTTAACGAACTTATTAACATCCATGCTAAATTAAAATATATAGCTATTGAAATTGGATGAAAAAAGATTCTTTTATCAGTATTTTTTTGTAAAAGAAGTTTTAAAATAAAAATAAACATAATCCCTACTATCAATGGCTCTGTAGGGATAAACATGTCAAATGGTAACGAAGGAAAGAAACTTCGTAATGGAACCGATAATGGAACCATAAAAACTATTGCTAATACAAGTTTATCAAGTGCAAAAAAAGCAAACATTATTGTTATTAATGCAATAGGGATAAGCGAAAAATAAAAGTTCTCTTTATATATAAAATAAACATTCCCTACTAAAAATAGTAGCGAAATAAGATATAACCATAATATTTTAATATTTTTTGACAATACTATTTATTTAATGTTTTATTATTTTCAATAATTGTTATAACAATTATTGACAAAATAAAAGAACCAATTACCGATAATAAAACAATTAACCAACGAATTGGTTTAGTTTCTTTATCGGCTGCAAAAGGACTTTCAACAATATGTGCAAAAGTTATTTCTTTATGATATTCCGTATTAGCTTTTTCATATTTGCGTTTTATTTTTGCTAATACTTTTTGCTCTTTTGTAATTTTTCTATCTATTGTCTTATATTCGCCACCATACAATTTTAAATTATCTAGCGCTTTTTTTACAGATTCTGAACCCGATTTATAATAGATTTTGGTTAATTCTTTAACTTGACTATTATAATCTAAGATACCATATTCGGTTCTTAAAAATTTTATTCTTTTTTCTAACGAATCTACCTCAATTTGTTTTGCTTTAATTTCTCCATATTTAATATCTACTAGCTCTTTATATTTATTTCTATGTAGTATTTGTACTTTCTTATTATAGAATGCGATTATATTATTTATTATTTTTACCGCAGTATCTGGCGACTGATCTAAAACAGAAATCTTAACAGATTCATATTCAGTTTTATTAAAAGATATTCTTGTATCTAATTTTGCAAACATGTATGTTTTATACAATTTATCATCTTTATTTATTTTATAATGTTTATCTAAATTAAGTTTTTCTATTAATTTAAACATAATATCATTAGACTGCAAAACTTGAAGCATTTGCTCTGTTTTATTTTCATCAGAAAATGTTCCTATGTTAACAGGATATAATACAGCTGTAGATTTGTATAATGGAGTAATTAAATATGATGCCATTAGCGAAATAATTGCAACAATAATTGTAATTGAAATTACATGTATCTTCCATTTTCTGATTACTAAAAATATTGATTTATTATTAAAATATTCTTCCATAATATTGTAGTTTATTACTAAAACTCAATTTATTATTAATTTAAATGTTCAGATTCCTTGTTTTTGAATGTTTCTATAAGCATTAATACAATGATTAAAAATAATAAAGTAGATCCCGAACCCACTAATACTATTAGCCATCTTATTGGATAAGTCTCTTTTTCGGCTTTATATGCTTTGCTAACAACATATTTATACGGCAATTGTTGTTCGGCATTTACTTTAGCTTCTGTATATTTTGCTTTTAAATCACTTAATCGCAACACTTCGTATTCTAATAAATTACTTAATGCTTCATGGGAACTTCCATATTCTGCCAAAATATCTAACTTCTCTTTTAATTGTTTAACAGCATTATTATTTCCCTTTAATATAGCATTAGCATATGCATTATTTAAAACCTCCGATTGAGAATCAAAATCAAAAACACCTAATTTCTCAATTGTTTTAAGCGAATCTTTTATATTATCAATCTCTTCTTCTAAATTATTATACTCTTCTTTTACTATAGAAAATGCCTTGTAAGCTCTATCTCTATGCAATGTGGTCATTATTGTATCGTAATATGCCGAAATATCATTTGCAATACATGAAGCTATAGAATCGTTTTTATCCAAAACTTCAATAACAACAGACATATATTTAGTTCTAATAAATGTAATATTATTTTTATATTCTTCGTCAAGTTTAGTTCTTGGATATTTAGCATTAGCTAAATCATAATGATTCTGAAGGTCATATTTATAAATAATTTTTGCTTTTATCTTTTCAGATTGTAATATCTGAAGCATCTGTTCCACCTCTTCTTCTTCTCCAAAAGCTAGTATGTCCTTAGATGCAACATTTTTTGTTAAAAGAACATCAGAAATAGAACCTGATGAAGAAGGGAAAAGAATTACTGTAGATTTATATCTTACATCAATTAAAAAAGAGACAACGGTAAAAATAATAATAGATACCAAAAAAGCAACTAAAAGTAATTTGCGTTTATCATTTAAAAAATTAACTACGTTAACCGAGTTAAAATCATCTTTATATGGTTCTATATCTTCTTTATTCATTTTCAGGGAGCAAAAGTAATCTTTTCAATAATAAAATACAATATTATATTATATTTAATATGTTTATCAACTCTTTTAAAAGTGCACGTTTTTCATTATTTTGTGATTTAACCGCCTTGTTTAAAGTATTTAAACTATTGTTTACAAGTGTTTTATCAGATAAATTAAGATTCATGATATTTTCAATAACAGAAACAGATTCTATGGTTAATTCTAAACTACCACTTATTGCAAGTTCAACAAATAACTCAATATAAGCCGAAAAATTAAGACTTGATTGCCAACAAATACTTGTTAATAATATTTTTTCGGACTCAATTTCAGATTTTTTTAATCTTTCAATAATTTTTTCAACAATATTATTTTTCTTCACATTACATAATATATAATATGATTTATCACTAATAAGTTTATTCGCATTATTTATATTATCAATCAAGTAATCAACATCTTTAATGGTCCCTGAACTTTCAATTTTATCTAATCTTGCTAATATTTCATTATCTTTATTCATATTTTTTTTGAGCAAAATTACAGTTTTTTCTACAAAAAAAAATTAAAAAGTGCGTATTTGAAATATAATTTTTAAAATTTATTTTTTATTCTGCAAAATATTATTACTTTTATCAAAATTTTATCGTAAAATAAATAATTAGAGATATGATAAACATAAGGACTTATATGATTATGGCAGCGATGGGTTTCGCTGTAATGTTTTCTGCTTGTAACAGTCAAGATGATACAGCAGACAAGATTGATGATGCATTAGAAATAGAGAAAAATGCAAAAGAGGAAAAAGCTTTAAAACAAGCACAAGAGGTATTCTACTCTTTGCCTGCTCCCGGCGAAACTATTAATATGTTAAAAAAAGCAGGGGCAAAGTATAATGAGGAATTCCTAAACCCCACAACAAATGTATCAAAGTATACAACAACAAGAAGTCAAGCATTAAACTTAGGTGTTTATAGCACTGATTTAAGTTTTGCAAGTATCGAACATCAGCAACAAACTTCAAGTTTATATTTAGTTGCAACTAAAAAGTTAGCTGAAGAATTGGGGCTTATGGATGTTGTTTCACCTGAGACTATGAAAAGGATGGAAAATAACATTGAGAATAAAGATTCTTTGCAAACTATAATGTCTGAGATATTAATGAGTTCTAATTCTTCGTTAAAAGAAGATGGTAGAGCACAGGTTGCTGCAATTATTTTAACAGGTACTTGGATTGAAGGTTTATACTTAGCAACAAAACTTGCTGAGAACACCGAAACAAATGCTAAAATTAAAGAATTAATAATTGATCATCGTATTTCTTTGAAAACAATAAATCAATTATTAAATAGTTTTGATGATAGCGAAGATGTTAAAACATTAATTGAAGATTTAGCAGAAGTAACAGCAATATATGATAAAGTTGAAACTACTAGTTCAAAAACAGTTGTTGAAAAAGATGAAAAAGGAAATTCAATAATTAAAAACGCATCTGTATCTACTTTATCTGATGAAGAATTTAATAATTTAGTAGTTGCTATTGCTAATTTAAGAAATAAAATAAGTAATAACTAGATTTTATTTATTTGTTATAATTGATATAAATTAAAAAAACTAGAGTACAATGAAAAAATACATAAAAATAATTGCTTTCTTATCGGTGGTTCTTTTTGCACCTTTAACAAGTAATGCTCAGTGTAAGACTTTTTCAAAAAAAGTATGTAAATTAGAATTATTACCTTATGTACATGATGGCATATATAATGCAACAGTACTTTCAGAAGGTGAAACAGTAGAATTATACAAAACTTTTTATTCAGGTCAAGAATATAGACTTGTTGTGTGTGGAGATGATACACAATTGCCACCGGTAGAATTTCAAGTTTTAGATGCTGATAAAAATGTGCTTTATGATAATAAAGATGATGATTTTGAAAAAAAATGGGATTTTACTCTTGAGTCTAGTCAAATGCTAATAATTTCTATTCAGGTGCAAACAACCGATGAGTTATCTGATGAAATAAAAGAAGGCTGTGTTTCAGTACTTGTAGGATTTATGAATGCTGAAGATACATTTGATCAATATTAATTCTGAATTAATTAAAATAATATAAAAGCTGCATTTGCAGCTTTTTTTTTTGCTTAAAAATTTTGGAACAAATTTTAATTCTAAAAAAATAAATTATCTATTTGAGATTTTTCCATTATCTTAATAATTGCTTTGCCATCAGGAGTATAATTAAAATCAGATGTTTTGTATAGCTCCATAATAGTATGCCTTGCCGAATTTATATCAAACTGTTTGTTTCTAATTAATGATTTTGATAAAGATTTTGCAATAATATCAATAATATTTTCTTTAATATTTCCTTCATAAATTTTATAATCTTCAATAAGTTTTTCTAGTAACGAAGGAATATCAATATTTTCAATTTCAGCAGGAACAGAGGTTACAATAATTGTATTTGCTCTAACTTCTTTAAAATCAAATCCAATAGCAAAAAGATAATCATACATTTCGTTAATAATTAAATAATCATTAACAGAAAATTCCATTTCTTCTTCAAACAAAATTTTTTGACCATTATTTTCTGTCTGCGATAGCTTTTCTTTTACTTTTTCGTAATTTATTCTATACAAAGCAGACTTTAATTTAATAATAATAAGTTTTTCTGCATTTGAAAAAATTGCATAATTTGCTGCAAAAACAATTAAATCTGTTGGATTATATTGTTCGTTAAATAATTCTTCGGGTTTTTCTGTATTTTCTTCAGTAAAAAGTTTTTCCCAATCTTTAGTATTAGGTTTATCTAAAAAATCTTGATAAACTTTTTTATTATTAGAGCTTGTGTTTTTAAAAGGATTATAATCTGGATTATAATTAACTTGAGGAAAATTAACCTCTGTATTTTTTGTTGCTATGGGAATCTCAAAATCTGTATTAGCATCAAAATCTATTGTTGGGGTAAAATTAAATTTACCAAGCGTTTGCTTAACAGTAACATTTAATAATTGATAAATAAACCTTTCTTCTTCGAACTTAATTTCAGTTTTTGTTGGGTGAATATTAATATCAATAGCTTCGGGTTTTACGTTTAAATAAATAAAAAAAGAGGGGTGAGTATTGGGTGCAATAATATTTTTATATGCTTCTTTTACAGCATGATAAAAATAAGGGTGTTTCATAAACCTATTGTTTACGAAAAAATATTGTTGTCCTCGTGTTTTTAATGCCTTTTCGGGTTTACCTATAAAACCCTTGATTTCAACTATTTCGGTATTGTTTTCTATCGGTATTAAATTAAGATTTAAATTTTTATTAAAAACATTTACTATTCGCTGTCTTAAACCTGATTTTGGCAAATTAAAAACTTCGGTTTTATTATGGTATAATTTAAACGAAATATTAATATGAGTTAATGCAACTCTTTGAAATTCTTCAACTATATGATTAAATTCTGTGCCATCAGATTTTAAAAATTTTCTTCGGGCAGGAACATTAAAAAACAGATTTTTTACCGAAAAATTACTACCCTTAGAGCAACTAACAGCCTCTTGACTTTCGAATTGTGAACCAGCAATTCTTATTTGTATGCCCGTTTCGTCTTCTTCACGTTTTGTTTTTAGCTCAAGTTGTGCAACCGATGCTATAGAAGCAAGTGCTTCTCCACGAAATCCCATAGTATTTAGTGCAAACAAATCATCAATATTTCTAAGTTTTGATGTAGAATGACGTTCAAAAGCAAGACGTGCATCAGTTTCGCTCATTCCAATTCCATTGTCAATAATTTGTATAGTAGTTCTTCCTGCATCGGTAATATTAACAGTGATTTCTGTAGCCTTAGCATCAATAGCATTTTCAACTAATTCTTTTACAACCGATGCCGGACGTTGAATAACCTCCCCTGCTGCAATTTGATTTGCAACAGAATCTGGTAAAAGTTTAATTAAATCGCTCATATTAAAAATCGAATATTTTAGAATATAAATCTGATGCTAAATATGTTGCAATAATTAGCATAATTACAGTTATTAAAATAATTATTCTGCGTACAAGAGATTGTTCTTTCGAGTATTTTACTCTAGAATAATAATAATCTGACATTCGTTTATTATCTTCCCTAATAATATTTTTACTCTCATTTTCTATATGTTTTTTTTCTAATTTTTCTTGGTACTCATTATAGTAACGAGGAGTATAATTAAATTGCCTATGCCTAGGAAGTTTTATAAAGCCTGAAAATTTCATTTTAATTAATTTAAAGAATACAAAGGTACAAATTAACAATTAGTTTTTGCATTTGCTTAGTATAAAATTACAGCTATTTTTAAACAAAAAAAGACATACAGACCTTAATTAAATAAAATTGTTTAATTTTGCATGTAAATACTTAAATATATTTGATATGGTATTAGATTCAGTTTTATTAGGAATTATTGGCGGACAAGAGATTGTTATCATCTTAATTATTGTTTTACTACTTTTTGGAGGTAGAAAAATTCCGGAATTAATGAAAGGGCTCGGAAAAGGCGTTAAAGAATTTAAAGATGGTGTTAGCGGTTCCGACGAAACTACAGATAATTCATCTAAAAAGTAGTATAAATAATTGACTATTTATTTTTATGTCTGAGGTTGTACAAGTATCAGAAAATAGGCAAAATCCTAATAAGGAGATGACCCTAATTGAACATCTTGATGAATTAAGACGTAGATTATTTAGAAGTATAATTGCGGTTTTGGCATTATCTATCATTGCCTTTCTTTTTAAAGATTTAATATTCGACAACATAATATTAAGTCCTAGAGAACCTAGCTTTATTACCAATGAATTGATGTGTAAACTTGGCGTTTATTTTAATATGCCATCGCTTTGCATTAATACACATTCATTTAACATGATAAACATTTTGCTTGCAGGGCAGTTTAAAGCACACATTTTAGTTTCTTTTGTAATTGGGTTAATGATTGCATTTCCGTATTTAACATATCAAATATGGGGATTTGTTAAGCCTGCATTAGGAAAAAGGCAGATAACAAATGTGAATTTTACACTCTTTGCAATATCTATTCTTTTTGCAATTGGTGTTTTGTTTGGGTATTTTATTATTATTCCGCTAACTATAAATTTTTTAAGCACCTATGAAATTAGCTCTGCTATAACTAATCAAATTTCATTTTCGTCTTATTTATCAATAATTACCGGCATTGCTCTTGCAACAGGTTTGGTTTTTGAATTACCTGTAATGATTTATTTTTTATCAAAGATTGGTATTGTTACACCTCAATTATTAAGAAAATATAGAAAACATGCAATTGTTGTATTTTTTATTTTGTCGGGTATAATTACACCTCCAGATGTATTTAGTCAGGTTCTTGTTGCAATACCTCTTTATCTGCTTTACGAAATAAGTATAATAATTTCTAAAAAAGTTTATCGTCAATATTTAATGACATACGGAGAAGATTAAAATGGAAAATATTACCGGACTTGTTTTAGCCGGAGGTTTAAGCCAAAGAATGAAAACAGATAAAGCTCTTATCAAGTTTAAAGGTAAAACCTTGCTAGAAAATCAATTAGACTTATTAAAACCTATTTTTAATTCTGTTCTTATTAGTGCCAACACAAATAATTACTCTTTTACAAATGTTGAGATTATAAAAGATGAACAAGCTAATATTGGTCCTATTGGTGGTATTCGTTCTGTTTTAAAAAACGTAGAAACAGATTATATTTTTGCAATATCTGTTGATATGCCTATGATTACAGCAGAATTAATTAAATACCTAATTTCTCAAAAAGAAAATTACGATATTGTTATGCCTATTTTTAATGGGAAATACGAACCTACTTGTGCTGTTTACAGTAAAAAATGTATTAAAATTATTGATGAGCAAATTCTTGCAAAAGATTTTAAACTTGGTAATCTTATTAAAAAATCGCACACTAAAATTGTTGAAATTACTAAAAAATCTAGTCTTTATAAAGAACAACTTTTTATTAATTTAAACAATCCTGAAAACTTAAATGAATTAAGTAGGGTCTGCTGAAAAACACATAACAGATTATTATAAAGCTACTTAAACTAAAACATACTATTGTAAGTGCAAACTTTTTAAAACATATGTGCTTATAAGTTT
>CAZRWZ010000101.1:0-1225 GCA_964603745.1 uncultured Bacteroidaceae bacterium
AACGTATGACACTTGCAAATCTTGCTTCGGAAATGGGAGCGAAAAATGCAGTTTTTCCTGCCGACGAGGTTTTAGATGATTTCTATGGAAAACACATAGAAGGCGTTTGGGCTGATGATGATGCAGAGTATATCAAAGAAATTAAAATAAATTTAGATGAATTATTTCCTCTTGTTGCAGCTCCGCATCATGTAGATAACGTAAAAGCATTGTCGGAAGTGCAAGGAACAGAATTGCACGAGGGATTAATAGGAACTTGTACCAACGGGCGTTTAGAAGATTTACGTATTGCTGCCGAGGTGTTAAAAGGTAAAAAAGTAAAAGAGGGATTTCAGTTATTGGTAGCTCCTGCCTCGGTTGAAATATACAAACAAGCAATAAAAGAAGGTTTAATCGAAATATTTATTGATGCAGGTGGTAGTGTGTTGTCGCCATCTTGTGGACCTTGTTTGGGAACAGGACAAGGAATACCTGCCGATGGTTATAATGTAATTTCTACTGCAAACCGTAACTTTAAAGGTAGAATGGGAAACCCAAATTCTAGTGTTTATTTAGCTTCGCCTGCTGCTGTTGCTGCTTCTGCTATCACTGGTGTGATAACTGACCCAAGAGGAATTAAAGCTAATGATAAATTTCCATATCAAAAAGCACAAGCATCTAAAAACGAAATAAAAGAATCTGATTTAAGAAAAATAAACGGTGTATGGAATTATGCCGATATTGATGATTTAAATACAGACCAAATGTTTGCAGGAAATTTAACATATCAAGTGCTTAGCTCCGATGCAGAGGCAATAATGCCACATCTGTTTGCAGGTTTTGATGTGAATTTTACAAAGAATTTAGCTAAAGATGATATTATTGTTGCAGGAGATAATTTTGGTTGTGGTAGTTCGCGCGAACATCCTGCTGTAGGTTTGGCACATGCAGGTGTTAAAGCGGTTATAGTTAAATCTATAAATCGTATTTTCTATCGTTCGTCAATAAATCAAGGATTGGCTCTTATTGTAAATTCTGAAATTGTTGATGCATATAAAGTAGGCGATAAGCTTGATTTAGATTTTAATAACGGAATAATTAAATTAAACGATAAAGAATATAAATTTGCTCCATTGCCCGATAAATTAATGGCAATTATAGAGAAAAAAGGTCTTGTTAATTGGATAAAAGATGAGGAGTAAGTAGAAAGTAGAAAGTAGAAAGTAGAAAGTAGAAAGTAGAAAGT
>CAZRWZ010000101.1:1325-5811 GCA_964603745.1 uncultured Bacteroidaceae bacterium
AAGTAGAAAGTAGAAAGTAGAAAGTAGAAAGTAGAAAGTAGAAAGTTTTTGTAAGTAGAATATGTTTAATGTTTTTGTTAATTCTTAGGAAACTCAATAAAAAATGAAGTGCCTATATTTTTTTGTGTTTTAAAATATATTTTACCATTGCGTGTTTCTATAATTTTTTTAACAATAGCAAGTCCTAGCCCCATACCCGATGATTTTGTTGTAAAGTTAGGAATAAACAATTTATCTTGAATTTCTTCGGGTATTCCGTTACCATTATCTTTAATTTCAACAATATAATTGTTGCTATTTTCGCTAATACTAATAGAAATAACTGCTTGTTTTTTATTATCTATTTCTTGAATAGCATTTTTTATTAAGTTATTAAAAACCTGAGTAATTTGTTCTTTATCGGCAAAAATCACAACTTCACTTTTGCAGTTATTGTTTATAGAAATACTAATATTTTCTGATTGTTCGAAAAAATGCACAGTATTTTCAATTTTAGGAATAAGGCTTATTTTTTCTTTGTTTTGTTTAGTGATATTTGCAAAATCGGAGAAATCGCCTGCAATCTTAGAAAGCGAATCTATTTGTTCTATCAGCGAAAGCGATATTCTATTTAGTTTATTATTAAAATCTTTATCTTTATTATTCCACGATTTTTGCAAAAACTGAATATTAAGTTTCATTGGTGTAAGCGGATTTTTTATTTCGTGAGCAATTTGTTTAGCCATTTCGTGCCATGCACTTTCACGCTCCGATTTTGCTAGTAGTGTAGCACTTTTTTCGAGTTCGGCAATTACTTTGTTATATTCTTGCACCAATGCACCAATCTCATCTTGTTTATTGTACGATATTGGCGTAATATTTTTTAATAAATTTATTTGACCTATGTGTTTTTGTATAAGAAAAAGCGGTCGAGTAATATTTTGAGCAACAATAACGGCAACAAAAATAGTTATTATAAATAGCAAAACATATATGTTTAGCAGTGTAACAATTAGTTTAGATATTTCGTTCGAAATTTTATTTTGTTTAGTAAAATATGGCAGATTTATATATGCCAATACTTTGTTGTTTTCATTTAAAAACGGGATATATGCCGACATATAGCTAAGTTTGCCAATTTTTTCTTTGTGTATAAATTCCGAATTATTTTTAAGCTTTATTTTAAAATAAGCATTTCTATCCATTTTTCGTCCCGTAAGATTTTTATTAAAAATATCCATTCTAGAACTGGTAATTAAATCGCCCGAAATGCTGTAAAGGTTTATATCTGTAAAAAAAACATAAGACCATTTCTCGAAAAGATATTTTAAATAAGGTTTATCTTCATCTAAAAGTTTATCGTAGCTACCAAATTTATGTTGAAGCTCTACTAATATTGATTGAGTTTTTTCGCCAATTTCGTTTTTGTATGCTTTTTCGGTTTCGTTAATATTTAGCAAAATTGTTCCAATACCTATTGTTACAAGCGATAGAAATAAAATACCAATCATAGAGTATTGTATTTTGCTTTTAAGATTGTAGCTAAAAAGTTTTATTCGTAAACGGCGATTTGTAAAAACAAGTCCAACAGAAGCCAAAATAAAGAAAAATACAAACAAATATGAATAAATTGCCAAATAATCTAAAAAGCTAACCAATGGTAAACTAACAATAAAAGTATTGTTTTTGTTTTGATATACAAGATGACTAAAATTGTTTTCGTGATAAATAATAAATTCTTTTTTACTATTATTTGTAAAATTTAATTTGTATTGATAGCTACCATGTTGCAATACTAATATTTTATTTTTGTATTTTGCATAAGAATAAGACTCGTGAAAAAGGTTATCTTTGTCGTGCGAGGCAAGCAACAGCTTAGGAAAACCTAATTTTTCGGATTTTAGTTTAGAGTTTAATTCAATAAAAATAGTTACCTGATTGCTATCGTCTGGCATTGTATATTCCAAAGCTCCAATATAGCTTATTTTACCATCTAAATCGTCTAAAAATTTAAACTTTGTATCTTCAAGGTTTGTGCCGTATTCTATTAGCTTTTTATTGAAATAATTGTTACAATTGCAAAGTTTGTTGTCTTCTTCAAATTCTTTAAATGTTCCGCAGATAGTAATGTTTGGTTCGTATTTCGACCAATATCCATGAAAATAGTTTTTTATTATTTGTTGATATATTGTTTCGGTGTTTTTTATAGGATTTTGAACCAATGCGTATAGAATTGTGTCTTTAGACAGTTCTTTTTCTAAACTCGGAAAAAGTGTTTCGGCAACATAGTCTCGTTCGCTAGAAATACCTATTGCATACATTTTTCTTATTTTAAGCTCTTTTTCGCTGTTTAGTTTTGTTATAAAAACTCCTGTAAATAACGATGTTATTAATATCACTACAAGTATAATACTTTGGTTGTTTTCTAGTTTTTTAAATGTTGCATAAGTTGAAATCAAAAAAAGGATTATTATAAATATAAAACTTTCTATTTTTAACTCAAACCAAAATAAATCGGTAATAAGTAATTGAACAAAGGCTATCAACACAAAAAATATTATCATTTTTTTTATTGATATTATGCTGTTTACTAAGAGTGTAAGTTTTTTTGTTGCTATTATTAGCGAAAACAACAACATTGCAATGGATATAAAAATTATTAGTGTATTGTAGTTTAAATTTGTTAGATTATATATGTCAAGTGGTATATTAGAGTTGTTTACTGCCGAAATTATGATGAAAACTATTAGCGTGTAAAATGCAATGTAAGTTATTATTAAAAACATTACAATTGTTGTTATCTTAGAAATTGTTTCTGTTTTTAGCACAATGTTTTGATGTTTAAATATCAGGTAACTGAAATGAAGAACAAAGTATGAGCTTATTAATAAATCGCCTAAAGATGGCAAATACCACGATTCGGCATAGTAGAATGGCGAAAATAAATCGTTGCTGTAAATAAACTCCGGAAATTTATAGTGCATTAATATTAATCGGAAAATCATAAAAAATATGGCTGCAAAGAATATCCATACCTGAGATTTTATTATAGCTTTTATTATTGATGTTATCCCAATTATCAATAATATAATAAATAAAAAATATATTAATGTATAGAATAAGAATATTGCTATTGGGGTTTTGTCGTATTTTTTTATTAGCGAAAAAGCATATTTGTTATTTTTGTCGTTTATTCTAATATTATCGAATGTATCGTCGATGCTTACCTCGTAATTGTTAGGTATGTGAAATTCTTTGTAGAACGATGATTTAAGATATTGATTCTCGAAAGGGTATTCTTTTTTTATAGGTATTATACCTACAATTTTATAATTATTAATTTCTGTTAATCGTGATATAATAAACGAATTGTAGTTTTGTAATGCCCAATTTCCGTAATACGAACGACTAAAAAATTCTTGATTGGTAAAATCTTTGTTTGTCCAAAAAACTAAGCTGTCGTTTTTGTATATTAATATAACTAAATTGTGCTTTTCTAATACAACAAATAAACTATCGGAAGCTAAAAACAAACTGTCGGTGTTGGCAGTTTTAACTAATTTGCTGTATTTTTTGGTAACAGAATTTAGTATTTGCTCTTTTTGTTTTAGAACTTTTTCTACTTTCGATTTGTTTACACTAGCATATACAAACCTATTCTTGTAGTGGTTTGCCACAAACAAAATAAATAATAAACTAATACTTATTATGGTAAAAATTACTTGTTTCTTTATATTTTGTAATAGTTTTTTCAAATGCTTTTTTTATTTGTAAAATAGCTATTAACAAAGATGTGAAAAATATTTGACAATTTGAAATATTTAATTAAACGGTAAAAAGAATTTATTAGCAAACCACACGATATAAGTGGGCGGTAGTAGGGGTTTTAGATATATTTACAAAGCCTATTGTTTTTTTTTTGACATAAATATTTGACTTAAAACCTTTAAATATGGTATATTTGTATTGTTAATAATTATTTTATATTGCAATTATGGAAAATCGTGGCAATATAATTTTAATAAAAAATAAGAATCGTTTGAAAGAAACATAACTGTTACATTAATTTATTGAAGTTGACAAAATGAATAAAAAAGATAAAATAATTATTAAAAATATTATTGATGCCTTTATTATAAAAGGAAAATTAAGAAAACTCACATTTTAAAATTTAAGATTATGATACTAACTATTGATATAGATATTACTAATAACAAAGCTTTGGCTCTTTTAAATTATATCAGAACCTTAGATTTTATTAATATAAAAGAACAAGATTATTCTTTAACTGACCAACAAAAAACAATTCTTAAAGAACGCAAACAAAAACACCTTAACGGTAAAAGTAAATCTTATGCGTGGGAAGATATTAAAGAGGAGATAAACAACAGACATGAAAAAGTATAATCTTATCATTAAAGAGGAAGCAAAAGAAGAAATTATTGAGGCTTACAGTTGGTACGAAAATAAACAAATAGAACTTGGCGAACGCTTTATTAATACTATT
>CAZRWZ010000101.1:5911-9532 GCA_964603745.1 uncultured Bacteroidaceae bacterium
CAGTTGGTACGAAAATAAACAAATAGAACTTGGCGAACGCTTTATTAATACTATTGTTTATGCTGTTTTTCATACTAAACAAAATCTTGTTAAACTAAAACGTAAATAGGGTCTGCTGAAAAGCTCTGAGGTGTATTAGATTTTACTTTCTTAAGGGGGAGGGGGGCTAAAAATTAGTTTTTCAACAAATAATTTTTAGAAGTTACCTTAACTTAATGCCATTAATAGTGTGTGGTAGCAGATGTGAAAAATATTTGACAATTTGAAATATAAACGGTTCTATTACTAAATGTATAGCTAATTCTTTATCAGTAAGTTGTAACACTAATGCTTGATTACAAAAGAAATTACACAAAAAAGTTTTACTATTTTAATATATTTTTGTACTTTCATCACCGTAAATATTTACATTTTCAGTAATGTGTAATGTTTTATTACACAGTTGTTTGTTTCTATTTATTGTAATTATAAGTGAATATTTATTTTTTTATAACACCATTGTAAACATTTAATTTTTAACTGTGAAAATATACGAACACAAAAAAAAGTGGAAGTTACTATTAGTACTTGTAGCAATAGCAATAGGTGTAGTTTCTATTTTATATACAAACATTTTAGTAAAAAAACTTTCTAAAGAAGAACGTAAAAAAGTTGTATTATTTGTAGAAGGAATGAAACGAGTTGCTAGTATAGATAACCCTAATCAAGACCTTAGTTTTGTTTTCGAGGTTATTAGAAACAACGAAACAGTTCCTGTTATTGTTACCGATGATAATTTAAATATTTTGTTTACACGAAATTTAGATTCAACTAAAGTTGATGATGAAAAATATTTGCACGAAACTTTGCAACATATGCGTGAAACTAACGACTCTATCAAAATTGTTGTAACAGATGATATTACTCAATACGCATTTTACGATAATTCAATTTTATTAAAAAAACTATTTTATTATCCAATAGTTCAATTAGGGATAATCCTTTTGTTTATTTTAGTATCTTATTTGGCATTTAGTTCGTCGCGAAAAGCAGAGCAAAATCGTGTGTGGGTGGGTATGTCAAAAGAAACGGCACATCAATTAGGCACTCCAATTTCTTCGCTTATGGCATGGTTAGAGCTTATGAAATCGGGTGTAGTTAACGAAGAACTTATTAATGATATAGAGAAAGATATCAAACGATTAGAAATGATAACAGAGCGTTTTTCTAAAATAGGTTCAGCACCTGTTCTCAATAAGGTAAATATTTCCGAAACAGTAGAAGAGGCATTAAATTATATAAAATCCAGAACATCTGATAAAATTAAAGTTATCACAAATTTTGATGATGCAAAAGATGTAATGCTTGATATTAATGTACCTTTGTTTGAGTGGGTTATAGAAAATATTTGTAAAAATGCTGTTGATGCAATGAATGGCGAGGGAACTTTAGACGTAAAAATTACCGATGTTGGTCAAGTTGCATATATTGATGTTAAAGATACAGGAAAAGGTATTCCTAAAATTAAACAAAAAACGGTGTTTAATCCTGGTTATACAACAAAAAAACGTGGCTGGGGTTTAGGTTTATCTTTAACAAAACGAATTATAGAAGAATATCACGGAGGTAAAATATTTGTTAGAAACTCTGAAATAAACAAAGGAACTACTTTTAGAATTGTACTTAAAAAGTAAATATACTTGCTACATGGTTTGAGTATATTTAGTTACCTTTGAGAGATAAAAATACCTTAAACTCAAAATTAAAGATACTATTATAGATACACCCTCAAATAAAAAACCCCTCAATTAACTAGTAATCAAGAGGTTTTATTTTCATATTGAGGTCTCGAGCGGATTCGAACCGCTGTACGAGCTTTTGCAGAGCCCTACCTAACCGCTCGGCCACGAGACCAATTAGGAGTGCAAAAGTAATAAATTATATTATAATCTACAAAATTTTTTAAAGATTAGAACTTACCTTAAATTAATTAGCTTATTTTTGCATTTTAATTTAAATTAAGATATTATGTTTAAAGTTATTAGCTTAGGTCTAGTATTACTTGCAAGTATTTCCTTTTCTCAAGAAAAGAAAATGTGGGCAAAATCATATTTAAATAAAAAAGCTCCAGAGATTGTTGTAGAAAAATGGCTTAATGGAGAACCTAATTTAGAAGGTAAATTTATAATTGTTGATTTTTGGGCAACATGGTGTAGACCTTGTCGTGCTTTTATTCCAGAATTAAATTCGTATAAAGAAAAGTTTGGAGATAAACTAGTAATTATAGGTTTGTCTAAAGAAAATGAGGAAACTGTTAATGCAATGAAAAGCCCAGTAATTAATTATTATAAAGCTATTGATACCAAAGGGAGCATGTCTAAACAAATTGAAATAAAAGGTATTCCTCATGTTATTATTATAGACCCTGATGGAATTGTAAGATGGGAAGGTTTTCCTGCATTAAATGGATTTGAATTAACAGAAAAAGTAATATCTGATATAATAAAAGAATATTCGAAATAATGGCATATAAAAAAAATGATAGTTCTAGAGTAAGAACAAATAGTAGGCGAGAAAAAGGGTCTCAACGAATTGGAAAAAGCAGACCCGATAAATTTTCATCAGACAATAAAAAAGATAAAACTGAGCTTGAAGATAACCGTCGTTATAAACCAAAAATGGTTGATAGAACCAATAAAAAATCAGGAGAATGGAAAACAAAAAAACCATCTTATGATAAACACAAAGAAACTGTAAAAAAGGAAAATGAGGATATTAGGTTAAATAGATACATTGCATCTTCTGGTATTTGCTCAAGGCGTGAGGCAGATAAATATATAGAACTTGGATTAATTAAGGTTAATGGCAAAGTTGTAAAAGAACTTGGTGTTAAAGTAAAATCTAGCGATAAAATTACATTTAACGACCAAATTATTAGAGATCAAAAGAAAGTATATATAGTATTAAATAAACCAAAATCTTATGTTACAACCACAAAAGATTCAAGAGGTGAAAGAATTGTAACCGATTTGGTTAAAAATTGCTGTAAAGAAAGAATTTATCCCGTAGGTAGATTAGATAAAAACACAACAGGTGTTTTAATTTTAACAAACGATGGCGAATTAGCCGATCAACTTACTCATCCTAAATATAATAAAAAAAAGATTTATCATGTTTTTTTAGATAAAAATATAAAAAAAACTGATTTAGAAACAATTGTATCTGGTGTTGAATTAGAAGATGGTTTTGTTGCTGCCGATGCTATTAGTTATGCCGATGAAACCGACAAAACACAAGTTGGTATAGAAATACACTCTGGTAAAAATAGAATTGTTAGAAGAATTTTTGAACATCTAGGTTTTAAAGTAAAAAAACTTGATAGAGTTTATTTTGCAGGTTTAACAAAAAAGGGTGTGCAGCGAGGTAAATGGCGTTTTTTAAATGATAAAGAAATTGCTATGTTGAAAATGAGGTCTTATGTGTAAGTAGGGTCTGCTGAAAAGCTCTGAGGTGTATTAGATTTTTATTTTCTGAAATGCAGATGTATATACTAAAACCACATAGCTTTTCGGGTTTTCTGCTTTTTCTGATGAAGATAAAAAAACTATCTTTAAAATTATTGATAAAATGCTTACTACTAAA
>CAZRWZ010000102.1:0-9531 GCA_964603745.1 uncultured Bacteroidaceae bacterium
TTAGACCTTAGACTTTAGACTTTAGATATTTGTAAATTTACATAAAAAAGTAGCATTTTCAATCTATCTTTTGAAAAGAATTATTCTAAAAATATTATAATTAAAATAATTAGATTAATTTTGACAACTTTAAAATATGGATACAATGGATTTTGAACAAGAATTTGAAAATATAAGACCTTATAATAACTCGGAAATACCAGCAGCAATAGATAAAATTATTGCAGATGAGAATTTCAATTTTATTTGTAAATTTCTTTTTCCTGAAAAAGAAATAAATGAAGTAATCAATATTCTTAAAAGCATAAAGACTATTGATGAATTTCAAGTAAAAATTTCGAGTAAGTTTTTAAATTTTATATTAAAAGACACTTCAGATGGTTTAACTTCGTCTGGTATAGAACAAATTAAAGGCAAAGGTCATTTGTTTATTGCCAATCATAGAGATATTGTGTTAGATTCTGCTTTTTTGCAATTAACTCTTATTAGTAACAATATTCGTACAACGCAAATAACTGTAGGCGATAATTTGGCAAAAAACCCGTTATTTAAAGAGTTAGGAAAGATAAATAAAATGTTTATTCTTTACCGTGGAGGTACAAAAATACAGATGTATAAAAATGCGGTATTGCATTCTAAATATATTCATAACTTAGTTCGTGAGAAAAACAAATCGCTTTGGATTGCACAAAGAGATGGTAGAACAAAAGACGGAAACGACAAAACACAGCAAGGTTTACTAAAAATGTTGCTTGGCGATCGTAGAGATATTGTTCCTGCATTAAAAGAACTTGATATTGTTCCTATGTCTATTTCGTACGAGCTTGAAACTTGCTTTAAAGAAAAAATTAAAGAAACATATATATCGCAATATGGTGAATACAAAAAAGAAGAAAATGAAGATATGCATTGTGTAGTAGCAGGGTTCTTTAGTAATAAAAAAAGAATACATATTGCTTTTGGCACACCAATAAATAATATTATTGATGATATTGATGAAGAGAACTTATCTAATAACGAAATTATAGATGTATTTGTAAAAGAAATTGACAAACAAATATATTTAAACTATATGCTTTGTACATATAATTATATAGCGTGGGATATACTTAACAAAAAACAAGATTTTAGTAAGGAATATACCGAAGAAGACAAAATTAACTTTGAAAAATATATTGCAGAAAACATTAAAGATATTGATGGCAATAAAGAACAAATTAGAGAAATTGCTATTGGTATTTATGCAAATCCTGTTTCTAATAAATTGTCTGTTCAGTAATTTTTTTTTAAAATAAAAATAGAATAATTACATAATAACTTAAAAAAGATGTGTAACTTTGAATTGATTAACAAGCTTGTCTTAAGAAGACAAGCTTTAATTCAAAGAACAAATATTTAACTTCGTTTAGCTTGCGAACTCAGTTCTGTTCGCCTCAAGCATCGGAAAATTAGATATCCCAATTGGGATTAACATAAAAAGTTTATTTATGGGCTCAAAAAAAACCTTTTCACCTTTTAACAAAGAAGAACTTCTACCACAAGAAGAAATGCTTGCTGTTATGGACAAAAGTAAAAAATTTAAAGTAGGTATTTTAAAAGAAACCAATAAGAATGAGAACAGAACCCCACTAAGTCAGTTAGGTGTTAAACTACTTATTGATAATGGAATATCTGTTTATATAGAAAAAGGAGCAGTAGAAAAAGCAAGCTTCTTCGATTTAATGTATAGCGAAGTAGGAGCAGAAATTAAAAATACAAAAGAAGAGGTTTTAGAAGCCGATATTATACTTAAAATATCATCTTTTACCGAAAAAGAAATAGCACTGTTAAAGAAACGACATATTATTATTTCGGCAATAAATCTTAATACAATATCAAAATCATATATTAAAAATTTAATGCAAAACAAGCTTACTGCCATTGGTATGGAGCTTATAAAAGACCGTAATAATTGCTATCCTATAATTAAATCTATGAGCGAAATTGCAGGAAGCACTTCTATATTAATAGCCTCAGAATATTTAAGCTCGCAAAACGGAGGCAAAGGCGAAATGCTTGGCGGAATTCCAGGCATTAAACCAACCGATATTGTTATTTTAGGTGCCGGAACTGTTGGAACAACTGCAGCAAAAACTGCTTTAGGTCTTGGTGCAAGTGTAAAAGTTTTCGATAATTCTGTTTCTAAACTTAGAAAATTACAAGAAACTTTGGGGCAAAATGTTAATACTTCGTTTTTACAAGAAGAACTTACACGTAACTCTATTCTATCGGCAGATGTGGTTATTGGAGCATTAAACAAAAATCAGAAATTGGGTTTTGTAGTTAGCGAAGACACTGTTAAACAAATGAAAAACAATTCGGTTATTATTGATGTAAGTATTGACGGAGGAGGTGTTTTTGAAACTTCAAAACTTACAAATCATCAAAAACCTACATTTGTAAAACACGGAGTAATACATTATTGTGTTCCTAATATACCTTCAAAAGTTGCACGAACTGCCTCTTATGCTATAAGTAATATACTTTCTTCAATTATTTTAGAACTTAGCAATAGCCAAAATATAGCCTCGTTTCTTCGTCATAATATTGGTATGCGAAGGGGTACTTATATTTATAACGGAATTCTTACAAACGAATATATTGCTAAAAACTTAGATATTCCTTTTAAGGATATTGATTTAATAATGGCAGCTTTTTAAGCTTATTTTTGTAGATTTTGCAGATATACTCAATCCTTCTTCGCATAATTTGGAGTATATACACTATCTATTACTAATATAATCATGCCATCTTTCAATAGTAGTTTTCATATCTTCTGGTAGTTCGGAATCGAAAAACATATATTCTCCTGTTCTAGGGTGGGTAAACCCTAACGATTTTGCATGCAAAGCATGGCGGGGTAGGATTTTAAAACAATTATTCACAAATTGCTTATACTTTGTAAAAGTAGTACCACGCAATATTTTATTGCCGCCATATCTTTCATCGTTAAACAAAGGGTGGTTTATAAACTCCATATGTGCCCTAATTTGATGTGTTCTGCCGGTTTCTAGTTGGCATTCTACAAGCGATACATAAGAAAAATCTTCTAAAACATTATAGTGTGTTATAGCTCTTTTGCCAAAATCACCATCAGGAAAAACCGACATTTTTAATCTGTCTTTTAACGAACGTCCTATATTTCCTTTAACAGTGCCTTTGTCTTCTTTAAAACCGCCCCATACAAGTGCTATGTATTTTCTTTCTATGCTATGGTCGAAAAATTGTTTTGCCAGTTTGTTTTTTGCTTCTTCGGTTTTGGCAATAACCATTATTCCTGTTGTGTTTTTATCTATACGATGAACCAATCCCGGTCTTTCGTCTTTTTCTTGAAACAGTGGAGTATCTTTTAAATGATATGCCAAAGCATTTACCAAAGTGCCGGTATAATTACCGTGTCCGGGGTGTACAACCATTCCTGCTTCTTTGTTTACGATAATTATATCATCATCTTCAAAAACAATATTTAATGGAATATCCTCAGGAATTAATTCTAGTTCGCGTGGAGGCTCCGACATTAATATAGTTATAACATCTTTTGGTTTAACCTTATAGTTCGATTTTATTTTCTTATCGTTTACAAAAACATTGCCTGCCGAAATAGAAGATTGTATTCTGTTTCTTGAAGCAGCTTCTATTTTATGTGTTAAAAACACATCAATTCGTAAAAGTTTTTGACCAGGGTCGCAAACAAATCTGTAATGTTCGAATAATTCTTGATTTTCGGATACTTCTTCTTTTTCTGACATGTTTTTTTTAATGATTGACAATTATTTTTTTTGTAGTGAAGCTTTTGTCTGTTATCAGTTTAACTAAATATAAACCATTGTTATAAGAGCTTATATCAATTGAATTGATATTTTTATTTATGCTTATTAATTGTCCTGTTTGATTATATATTTCAATAGTATATTTTTTTTGATTTGTTTTGATATACAATTGATTATTAACAGGGTTAGGGTATAAACTAAATTTATTTTCAATATGGTTTAGTTCATCTACAGAGATTGGTAGTTTTTTACCAAAAACAGGTCTTATCATTATTGAGCCTTGATGAAAAGATTGCGACCATTGATTATCTATAAAATAAAATGTTTTTTTGCTGGCATCGGTATTTTTATCAAAACCTAAATTCATATATTTTTCGTGGTTTTGGCGATATCCTATGCAAAAAGTATCTGCTAAAATTATAGGTGTGGCAAGTTTATAATCTTTGTAATTGTTTAATCCGTAGTTGTAATTGGTAAATAAATCGGTTTCTTCGTAGATTATATTACCGGGCATTCCGTTATTCCAAGCTCTGATAACTAAATCGAAAGCTAAATCTTTGTTTGCATTATTACGAGTTCTGTTAAACCAAAATCTTATAGCTCTAAGTGTATCAGCTTTTAGTGTATAATATTTTATAGCAATTTCTGAGCCTGCAGAGCTTTCGCCATCAATACCAATACCTGCTTCGGGGAAACCATCATCGTAGGCATAATAGTTATAAAATCTTTGTATAAAGTAACATGTGTCGTTCCAACTATAATGTTCTCCAACAATTGGATTATCAAAAATTATAGTTTTTATTGAAAATTCGGCAGAGTCTTCAGTTGGAAAAAAGTTTTTTGTAAAAATAGTCTTAGTATAGTAAAAGTTTTGTGCAAGAAATTCTTGACCATTAAGGTCTATTGTTCCTATATCTATAGTGTCGAGTAGAGCACCGTTTGTTAATGCTCTAAATAATACTTTACGGTCGAAACCCAGAGCTGTTAATCCGTAATTTCTATAAGAAGCTCTGTTTTTTTTAGGTTCCATGTAGTTCTCAAAATGAAGCCAAGGCATTGCGTAGTAATCTTTAAGAAAAGTACCTGGTGTGTTTACAAATCCTATATCAGAAATTAAAGTGTCTGACCAAGTTCTTGCTGTATCAATTCTAATTAAATCTAAGTTCCAATAATCTCCATTAGAAGAACGGTTATCGGAGCTAACACTAGCATAGTTAATAAATCTAAACTGAAATCCTTTTACAAGATAAAGCGTATCTGTAATGCTTATCATTTTTTGTTTAAAAGGATAAGAGAAATCGCCGTTCATATTCCAAACGCTTGTCCATTGTGGTTTCAATGGCGATTTAAATTGTAATACTAAGGAGTCTTTATATTCCGGTGGGTCAAAAGCTAAGCCTTGTGGCTGATAAAAGAAACTAAAGTATATTGAATCTGATTTGTCAAAAGCTAAGTTTATGGGTTTTGATGTTAAACTATCGGCAATAAATGTAAAATTGTTTGCATTGCTGTGCATTAATCCATCTTTATTTAAACAATCGAAAGTTGCAACGCCTCTAAAAATTGGTGTGTCGGGATAAGAATTATTTATAAAAACTTCGCTGTCTAACCATAACGAGTTATCGGGGTAAATACCAAATATAGCAAAATCTTCTATAAAAGGTAGGTTAATTGTATCAGCACTTGCTCGTTGTTTTACGGTAATGTGTTTCTCGGTTTTATATTTATCTATTTCCGGATTATTATCTAAAGAAACAATCTTTATTTGTGCATTTATCCCACCAATGGTAAGTATAAAAATTAATATGTTATAAAATATTTTCTGCATCAGTATTATTAATATTATCTAAGGTATCTAACTCAATCTCAGGAACTAAACTTTCGTCGGTGCTTATCCATACATCAATAAACGAACCTGAAATAATTTTATTGCCATCAACAGGCATTGGCGATTGTTTATATATTATGGCGTTTAAACTGTCTTGTGTTGTTAATATATTGTCGTCGTAGAATTTACCGGAAATACTTATAAAAACATTACTGCATTTATTTTCTGCTTTGGATAGTGTCATTCCTAAAACATTTGGTACAAGTATTTCTTGGTTGTTGCTACCTTGCCCAATTTCAAGGTCGATATATGTTCCTTTAGGGATTTTAGTTCCTACTTTAATTTCTTGTCCTCTGTATATTTGTTTCAGAACATAGTCTTTAAGCCCAGGAACATATTTTCTTTCACCAATTTTTATTCCAAAATTATTGGCATCAGAAATTGCTTGACGTATAGATTCGTTTACTAAATCGGGCATAGATACCATTTCTTTTGAAAATGATACAATGCTTACGAAAATTGTTCTGTTTTCTTTTATTTTATTATTAGTTTTTGGCGATTGTTCTACTATGCTGCCTTTTTCTAAATCGTTGCTAAAGATAGAGTCGGTAATTTCCACAAAAAGATTTTGAGTTTTAACTGCGGCTTGGGCTTCTTCAATAGTCATTCCTTTTAAGTCGGGTACATCAATTTCGTTTCCGTTGTCGGTATAAATGTCTATTCCTATAATTGTGGTAGAAAATATTAAAACCACTACTGCAATAGCTATTACCAAGTTGATAAGAAATCTTTTATTTTTAATTAAATCAATTAATATCATTCTAATATTTTGTTAAAATACAAAGATACATTATTTTTTTTATTTTTTTGTGAATAATATTTTGTAGTAAATTTATGTTTTTTTATTCGCTTAAATTTACAAGCCTAATATAGCTGGTGTCTGTCCATAAACTCAAGAGATTGAACTATAAAGTTCGAGTTCAAAGCCTGTCCCTATTTATTTCGGGAGCGTGTGAGGAATTTAAACCGCAGAATACAAAAGTATTTGAGGATTTGAATTTTGAGCAACAACGCAGAAATCGGACTTTATAGACAAGCTCTAGCTATGCATAAAATTTTATACCACTTTAAATCTAAAACTACCGATATACATACAAGGTATTAACCTCTAAAAAAGAAAAAATAAATTTGCATAAATTCTCGAAAAGCTAAATAGATTGAGTAAATTTGTTTTTTGTTAAAAATTAATCAAGTTTGTAACTTAGAAATCGGACTTTATAAACATATGGGCTAATTATTGTCTGTTCATAAACTCAAGAGTTTGAGCTAAAAAGTTCGAGTTTAAGGCGTGTGAGAAATTTAAACCGCAGAATACAACGGTATTTGAGGATTTAAATTTTGAGCAACAACGCAGAAATCGAACTTTATAGACAAACTCTAAATTAGAAATGAAACAATTATTTTTTATATTTATTATTGTATTTAGTTTTAATATATTTTCTCAACCAGAAGCATATAAACAAAATATTAGGGGAACTATTATTGATGATGACACCGAAACACCTTTGCCCGGAGCCTCAGTAATACTTTTAGGAACAGACCCAATAGTAGGTACAACAAGCGATAATGAAGGTAGATTTATTATTAACAATATTAAAACAGGAAGAGTTAGTTTAGAGATAAGTTTTATTGGATATGGAACAATTACATTAAGTAATTTAATGCTAACATCGGGTAAAGAACTGGTGCTTAATATAAAGCTTAAAGAACAAGCTTTTGTAACCGAGGCAGTTGTAATTAAAGCAAACAATAGAAAAGATAAGCCCATTAACGAAATGGCAAGCGTAAGTGCACGTTCTTTTACGGTAGAAGAAACCGAAAGATATGCAGGTAGTTTAGGCGACCCATCTCGTATGGTTGCAAACTATGCAGGAGTTATGTCTGTTAATGATTCTAGAAATGATATAATTATTAGAGGAAATACACCTTCGGGTTTATTATGGCGATTAGATGACGTAGAAATTCCTAATCCTAATCATTTTGGTTCACTTGGTTCTACTGGTGGACCCATAAGTATGCTAAATAATAATTTGTTAACTAATTCTGATTTTTTTACATCGGCATGGCCTGCTCAATACGGAAATGCAATTTCGGGTGTTTTTGATTTAAAATTACGCTCAGGAAACGATCAAAAGCATGAGTTTATTGGTCAAATTGGGTTTAATGGTTTTGAACTTGGGGCAGAAGGTCCTATAAAAAAAGGGCAATCTTCTTACATGTTAAGCTATAGATACTCTACTTTATCGATATTTAACATGATTGGTTTTAATGTAGGTGTGGGACAAGCAGTTCCTCAGTATCAAGACTTAACTTTTAAAGTAGATGTAAAAACAAAAAAAGCAGGAAAGTTTACTGTTTTTGGTATCGGAGGTAAAAGTTTTATAAAACTTTATGACAGTGAAAAAAGTGAAGAAGATGGTGACGCAGCATATTCTTTGGGAGGATATGATACCGATTTTGGTTCCGATATGGGTGTTATGGGTTTATCGCATGTTTATTTTTTTAACGAAAAAACTCAACTGCGTTCAAGTATTTCGGTTTATGGCACACATGTAACAACGCTTGTAGATTCTTTGCAATTTGATACTAATAAGGTTGTTATACCTAATTCTAATGCACCATATTATAGAGGGGATATGAAAGAAAATAGGTTTTCTGTTTCGGTAGCTTTAAAACGAAAAATAAACAAAAAGAATATTTTTAAAATAGGAACAAATCTAAAGCATTTTAATGTTAATTATGTTGATAGTGCTACTGTGCATAAAGATTTTGTTACTTTAACAGATATTGATGGAAACATGAATTTGCTAAAAACTTATGCTGAATTTAAACATAGATTTACACATAAAATCACCTTAAATACAGGTTTGTATTCTCAATTTCTTGATATAAATAAATCTACCAGTATAGAACCTAGAATTGGTTTACAATATAATTTCACAGGTACACAATCAATAAATATTGGTTACGGATTGCACTCTCAAACGCAAGTGCGTACGGCATATTTCTATCAAACACGTTTGCCTAATGGCGAATATATAAAAACAAACAAAAATCTTGATTTTACATATAGCAACCAATTTGTGTTGTCTTATGATTATTTGTTTACTGAAAATACTCGCTTGAAAGTAGAAACTTATTATCAAAACCTATATAATATTCCTGTTAAAGAAAGTTTTGGACAGTTTTCATTAATAAACAGTGGCGACGATTTTTATGTATGGATGGAAGATAGTTTAACAAACGATGGCACAGGAACAAATTATGGTTTAGAAATTACATTTGAACATTTTTTGTATAAAGGGTTTTATTTTTTGATAACAAGTTCATTGTTTCAATCTAAGTACAAAGGAGCCGATAAGGTGGAGCGAAATACCGCTTGGAACGGAAATTATGTGTTTAATGGTTTGTTTGGCTACGAAATAAAAGCAACAACACACGGAATTCTTGGCTTTAATATTAAATCAACTTATGCCGGTGGTAAAAGGTATATTCCTATAAATTTAGAGGAATCGCAAAAACAATATAAAACGGTTTATAATTACAATGAAGCATACAAACATAAATTCGATGATTATTTTCGTTTAGATTTACGAATAAGCTTTAAACTTAATGGTAAAAAAATAAATCAAGAATGGGCATTAGATTTGCAAAACATTACTAATAATAAGAATATATTTCGTCAAGTTTATAACAAACAAACTCAAGATTTAACCACCGATTATCAAACTGGTTTTTTTCCTATGTTTATGTTTAGAATTAATTTTTAGAACTAGCCCCCTTAAATCAAATTATTTATTGGTCACAAATGTAGTTAAAACTATGTAGTGTCTG
>CAZRWZ010000103.1:0-9486 GCA_964603745.1 uncultured Bacteroidaceae bacterium
TACCTCAAATTGAAGAAGATAAAAATATGATGTGCATCAGAGTAAGCATAAAACTATAATTTTAACATTTGTAAATGTAAACTTATAAGGATATACTATTAAAAAGTTTGCACTTACAATGGGGTATTCTGTTTTAAACAGTTTAAAAACAATCTTTTATGCGTTTATCAGCAGACCCTAAATATCTAATTTAACAACAGTAATTCCGGCACCTCCCAATTCAATTTTTTCATCTTTTGCCGAAGCCACAAAATCTAATGTATTAAGATATTGGCGAATTGCTTGTTTTAAAGCACCTGTACCCGTTCCGTGTAATATTGTTAAATTAGAATATCCAAACATCAGTGCTTCGTCTATAAACTGCACTACTCTACTCAATGCTTCATCTACTCTTTCGCCACGCAAGTCTATATTTGGTGTAAAATTGGCACGTTTTGCCATAGTATAACTCGATGTTGTGTTTTTAGCAACTCCACTTTTATTTAGTCTTTTAAACTCATTATTAGAAACTTTCTCAAGTTTTTTTAATGATATTGATGTAAGTAAATTACCAAAAGCAACAACTGCATTTTTATTATTTAGCTCTACAACTTCGCCTACATTATTTGTTTCAATCAATCTTACTTTATCTGATATTCTAATTGCAGAATCGTCTATTTCAATAGTTTTGGGGTTTTCTTTGTTAAACTTGGTTAATTGTTGATTTACTGATTGCAACTTATTTTCAACTACATTATCTTCGGTTTTTATATTTTTTAATTTATGTTTTTTATTCTCAAATTCTCGCCTAATTTCCTTAGTTTTTTCTTTTTCGGCATTTGCAATTTTAATTTGTTTTATGGTGTTTTCAATTTCACGATTTGCATTTTTAACAATATCAACAGCTTCTTGCTTTGCATTTGCAATAATCTCTTTTTTAAGCTTTTTTACTTCAGATAAATCTTTTTGATATTTTTCTAGAATATTCTCAAGTTTGTTATCCTTAGATTTTATTTGATATCGTTTATCTTCCCAATATTTTTTATCTCGCAAAAGCTGACGTAAATGTTTATCGAATTCTATATTTGCTTTACCCGCTTTATCTTCGGCACGCTGTAAAACAGTTTCGGGGATACCTATCTTTCTTGCAGTTTCAAAAGAAAATGAGCTTCCGGGTTTTCCTATATCTAGTTTGTAAATTGGTTCAATTTTTCCTGTGTCAAAAAGCATTGCTGCATTTTCTATACCATCGGCAAAAGCTGCAAAATGCTTTAAATTAGTGTAATGTGTGGTTATCACGCCAAAAGGTTTTTTGTTGTTAAGCTCTTCTAAAACAGATTCGGCAATTGCACCACCCAACATTGGTTCTGTGCCTGTTCCAAATTCATCAATAAAAATAAGAGTGTTTTCATCGGCATTTTTTAAGAAAAACTTCATGTTCATTAAATGCGAACTGTATGTACTTAAATCATTCTCAAGCGATTGATCGTCACCAATATCAATAAAAAAATTGTTGAAAATACCTATGTCGCTACCACCACCTACAGGAATTAGCAAGCCATTTTGAAACATATATTGCAACAAAACCACTGTTTTTAGTGCAATTGATTTACCTCCTGCATTTGGTCCTGAAATTAAAATAAGCCTTTGCCTATCGTTAATTTCAACATTTAGAGGAACTACCTCCCTTTGTTGTTCAAGAAATTTTATATACAAAATAGGGTGGCGTGCATTGTTTAAACTAATTATTTTTTTAGTTGAAATACCTGGTTTAATTGAGTTTGTAGCAATTGCAAATTTTGCTTTTGCACGTATAAAATCTATTTTTGCCATAAACTCGTAAGAGCTCAATAAATCATCGGTATAAGGAGTAATTTCTTCGGTAAATTGTTTTAAGATTTTATAAATCTCGTGCCTTTCATTTTGTTCTAAATCAACAATTTGGTTGTTTAGTTCAACAACTTCTGCGGGTTCTATAAAAGTGGTTTTTCCTGTGCCGGAAACATCTTGAATTAAACCTTTAATTTTTCGTTTATAGGTGCTTTCGATAGGAATAACAGTTCTGCCGTTTACGATACTTGCCGACAAATCTTTATCTACCCAATCGTTTGATTTTGCGTGGCTTAACACGGAGTTTAATACCTTAGAAATATTAGCTCGTTTGTGTCTTATATCTCGGCGAACATTGTTTAATTCCGACGAGGCGTTATCTTTAATTTTGCCTGAACTACTTATTATTAAGTTTATTTTATCGAGAACAAAAGAATGAACTTTAACCGATTTTATACTTTCTTGTAAAATAGGAAATTCATCTTTGTGATTAGTAAAAAAACGCAGTATAGCTTTTATTGTTTCAAGCGATTTTTTTAAAGAAAACAATTCGTGTGCCTCTATAACAGCACCTGTTATTTGAGTTTTGTTAATTATATCGCGAGCATCAATATAATTATCTGTAGGAAATTCATCGTATTTTATTAGTAGTGTTTTAAATTCATCGGTTTTCGATAACTGGTTTTTCAATAATTCAATATCCGTAATAAGAGATATGTTTTCAACTTTTTCTAAACCCATATTGCTTAAACAATATTTTTTAAGTTGATTTTTTATTATATCAAACTCTATTTTTTGCTCAAAATCTGTAGGATAAATCATTATATTATTAATATTTATGCAAAAATACGCTATTAAGGGGAGTTCTAAAAATTAGTTTTTCAACAAAATAATTAATATAAATTGTTTTAACTTCACAAAGCTAAAAAAATTATTGCATGCTTAAACCAGAAAGTAAAACAAAAAAATAATGTATATTTGTTAAATTTTTTTAATAATACCAATGGATATAATATCGAATAAAGGAAACGGACAAGGATACTCAAAAGTAGATAGATTTGATGATAAAATTACCGAAGAATTATCTGCACATTATAAAGACATATTAAAAATTGTTGGAGAAGATAACACAAGAGAAGGTTTAGAAAAAACGCCATTACGTGTGGCAAAATCTTTACAATTTCTCTTGCAAGGATACAATCAAGATCCTGTAGCAATTTTAAAATCAGCTTTGTTTAAAGAAGATTATCGACAAATGGTTATAGTAAAAGATATTGAAATTTACTCGTTATGCGAACATCACATGCTGCCATTTTTTGGGAAAGCACATGTTGCATATATCCCTGATGGTTACATTACCGGATTAAGTAAAATTGCTAGAGTTGTTGAGGCATTTTCGCGTCGTTTACAAGTACAAGAAAGACTAACAACGCAAATAAAAGACGTTATACAAGACACTCTTAATCCGCTTGGAGTAGCGGTGGTTATTGAAGCACAACATATGTGTATGCAAATGCGTGGCATACAAAAACAAAACTCGGTAACAACCACTTCCGATTTTACTGGTGCATTTATGAAAGAAGCAACTCGCGAAGAATTTATTCATTTAATTGGAGCTAAATTGCATTAATTTTTTTGTTTTAATATCCATTATTGATAAATTCAATTATTTTGCATAAATTTAGACTCTAATTTTTATTCTGCTTATTTTATGAAAAAATTACTTTTAATTTCTGCTTTATTATTGTTTTTTGTTGCTAGTTCTCAAAAACTACAAGCTTATTATTATCAATCTTCGTTTTGGAATCCCAAACAAGGTTCTTATACCGAAATTTACACAACATTTGTTGGCAAAACATTTACATATGTTAAAACTGATGATGGTAAATATAACTGCAAGGTTGAACTAACAATACTATACAAGCAAAATGGCGAAGTTAAACAATATAAAAAATTAAATCTATCAGGAATTCCGATAGAAGATACATTAGAAACCAAAATAAATTTTGTTGATTTACAACGAATATCTATAGCACCGGGAAAATACGATTTTGAGATAAAAGTTAAAGATTTATACCACGAAACTAATTTACTAAATTATACCGATACAATAACAATTTCTGGATATAACGAAGTTGGGTTTTCCGATATAGAATTAATAGAAAAACTAAATCCAACAGAGATTACAACAAATATCTCTAAATATGGTTACGATTTAATACCTTATGTATCAGATTATTTCCCTACAAACATTGAAAAACTTATTTTTCTTGTAGAATTGTATAATACAGATAAAGTATTAAAAACTGATGAAGATTTTGCTGTAACATATTATATAGAACCAAGCAATAAGTCGGTAGTATTAGACAAATATACTAAAACAGAAAGATATAAAGCAAAGAGTATAAATGTGTTATTAAAAACACTTGATATAAAGCAACTTCCTAGCGGAAATTACAATTTAGTAATTGAAGCTATTGATAAAAACCATGAACAAATTGCAGAAACAAAACTATTTTTTCAAAGAAGCAATATTACTTGGGATAAAAAAATTGGCAATATAGACACCCTAAATTTGGCAGGAACTTTTGTTGAAAACATCAATAATAAAGACACAATTAAAGATTATATTAAATGCTTATTTCCTATTTTAGCAGCTAACGAAAATTTATATGCTAATAATCAGTTAAAAACTGATAATATCATTTTAATGAAGAAGTTTTTTTACTCATATTGGTATGGTATAAATAATATTACTCCAGAAGAAGAATGGAAAAAATATAAAGCTGCCGTAAACACCGTAAATAAAAACTATTCATCGCAAATACAAAAAGGATATGAAACCGACAGAGGCAGAATTTTTTTAAAATACGGACCACCAAATAGCATTAGAAAACGTGACCATTCTCCAGGAACATATCCTTACGAAATTTGGCATTATTACACATTACCAAACCAAGGCAACAAAAGAGTGGTTTTTTATAATCCAAACCTTGTTGGCGAAAACTACGAATTGGTTCATACCGATATCAATGGCGAAATTTCAAATCCCGGTTGGGAAAGACTTCTTATAAGAAACAATGAAGAGTATAAACATGCTTTTGGAGATTACCTAAAACAAGATTATAACGATTAGTCTTAATAATACTGTCGCCAAAGCTTCCTTGTAAAGTCCGATTTCGGCGTTATTGTTCAAACTTTTGAGTTTGTAATTTTTAGAAGAATTCTTAAAATATAAAAACGCATCAAACTTTCAACTTAAAAAACTAATGTTTACTTTTGTTCACAAATAAAAAATTAAAATAATGAAAAAAATAAGTATCTTAATATCCATAATAATTACTGTAGTTATATTTTCGTCTTGTAATAATGCTGAAAATAAAACCAATGCTAAAGAAACTGATACCATATCAACAACAAAAAACACAGAAAAAGTAGTTTTGTCAGAAAATGATATTACATATTCTGGAAAAATTGCATATATAAGAACAGATTCATTGCTTTTAAATTATAAATATCATAAAAAAATTCAAGAGGCGTTTATTAAAAAAACTAATCGTTTAGACAAAGAATTAAAAGATAAAGGAGCTACATTTCAGAAAGATGCATATGATTTTCAAGTGAAACAAGCAAACGGTTCTTTTTTGTCGCAAGAAAGTTATCAAGCACAAGGTCAAGAATTAGCAAAAAGAGAACAAGACCTAATGGCTCTAAACGAAAGATATTCTGCGGAATTAGCACAAGAACAAGCCGATTTAGATAAACTAATTTTAGATTCTGTTACAAATATATTAGAGATATTTAACAAAAAAGCTAATTACGATTATATACTAAGAAAAGATTTTATTTTGTACGGAAAAAAAGGGTTTGATATAACTGCTACTATTACTGAATTATTAAATAAAAGATATGATGAAAGTTTAAGAAAACAAGCTCAAAAAGTAGAATAATTGTTCGCAAAATATCTTTCAAAATATAATAAAACAAAATCATATATTTGGGAAACCCCCGAACAAAATTTGTTTAATATTATTGTAATTCCATGTTTAAACGAGCCTGATATTCTTAATACACTACGAAGTTTAAAATCATGCGATTTACCACAAAAATCGGTAGAAATAATTATTATAATAAACTCATCGGAATTAACCGATATTGATATACTTAATCAAAACGAACTCACTAATAACGAAATAAAAGAGTTTGCTAAAAAAGAAAATACCCAAAAAATAAAATTCTATCCTATTTTAATAAAAAATGTGCCAAAGAAAAAAGCAGGAGCTGGTTTTGCCCGTAAATTTGGAATGGACGAAGCAATTTTTCGTTTTAATAAAATTGGCATTGATGGAGTTATCACAAATTTAGATGCTGATACAATTGTAGATAAAAATTATTTGGTAGAAATAGAAAATACATTTCTAAACACAAAAGCAAATGCTGCTTCAATATTTTTTGAACACGATTTAAACGAAGAAAAATTTGGCAAAAATATAATTCTTGGAATAAAAAAATACGAACTGTATCTTAGGTATTTTAAACAAGCATTACAATATATAAATTTTCCTTTTGCAACTCATACTATCGGCTCTGCATTTGCTGTAAAATCGTCTGTTTATGTTAGCTATGGTGGCATGAAGGCCACACAAGCAGGCGAAGATTTTTATTTTATCCAAAAAATTATTCAAGCAGGTAATTATGCCGAAATTGTGAAAACAAAAGTAATACCCTCGCCACGTCTATCGCAAAGAGTAATTTTTGGAACAGGTCCAGCAATTATTAATATATTAAAAGAAACTAATTTTAATTATTATGTATATTCAATAGAAAGTTTTAAAGATTTAAAGATTTTTGTTGATAACGTAGAAGCATTTTACAATGCAGAACAACACCAAATAAACAAACTGATTATATCTTTGCCAAATCCTTTGATAAGCTTTTTGCAAAATATTAAATTTGAAGAAACAATTATTAAAATAAAAGCAAATACAAAAACTTTTGAAACTTTTAAAAAATCATTTTTTAATAATTTTAATACATTTACTTTAATAAGATTCTTAAATGAAACACATCAACAATTTTATAAAAAACAAAAAATTGAAATTGTTGCTAAACAGTTATTAAATTTATCGGGTATAAAACATTCAAATACCGAACTAGATTACTTATTAGAGGTTTTCAAGCAAATTGATTTAGAATACTGATATACTCAATCCATTTAGCTTTATCAACAATATTTTAATTTCAACTAAGCTTTGCTGAAAAACTCTGATACTTGTTGTAAACTTGTTAATTTATCAGCAATTTTTATTACTAATCGATATTATTTGTTATTTTTGTTTGTTGTAAAAAAAATAATAAAACTTAGCTACTATAATTGTATGAAATTAAATCAATAATGAAAAGTATATTTTTATCACAAATAGCATCACAGAAACAAACTATTAAACTTAATTACATTAAAAAGACATGGTCTAAAAAAACTTTAAGTATTTCGGACACTTACCATTTTAAACATCTATTTTTATTATTATTTTTTGTGCCTTTTGGATTATTTGCTCAGTTTAATGATTTTCAAATTTGGACATCGGTTAATCTAAACTATTCATTAAATAAAGAAAATAATTTTAATATTGAGCAATCGTTTAGAACAATGCAGAATGCAAATAATTGGAGTACAGTGTTTACAGAATTATCGTATTATCATAAAATAAATAAAAACTTTTATGTGGGCGGAGCTTATCGCTATAGTTTTAAGAACCGATTAGATTATTATTTAACAGCTCACAGATTATATATTAGTTTAAAAGCAAAGAAAAAAATTAATGACTTTTCGCTAAATTACAGATGCATTTTACAAACAGAATATTTAGGCGTTCAACAAAGACACGATTGGATTATTCCAAAAATGTATAACAGACATCAGTTTAAACTAAAATACAAACTCTCTAAAAAAATTAGACCATACATTGCCTATGAGTTATATTTGGCATTAGACGAGCCATTTGTGCAATTTGGAAAATATAGGTTAACAGGAGGAACAACATATAGTTTCAATAAAAAAAATTCTATCCATATTTTTTACAGATACCAAAAAGTTAACTTTTTAGAAACATTTAATACATATATTTTAGGTATAAGTTACAAATATAATATTTAAAATAACTACTTTTGCTAATAATGGAAAAAGTATTAAAAGTATTACCACAATTTAGTTCAACATCGCTAGACCAAATGGATAAAGTTAAGTTGATGAACAGAACTGATACTAAATTTATTTTTAATATTTCGCAATTACCTAGCATCTTAGAAACTGCATTAACAAAATACGATATTCTCGAAATTAACACTGAAAGATTATTAGATTACAAAACACAATATTTTGATACCGAAGATTTTAGAATGTATCTAGTGCATCAAAACCAAAAACTTAACAGATTTAAAATAAGACAAAGGGAATATATGATTTCTGATATAAGTTTTTTGGAAGTAAAATTTAAATCTAATAAAGGAAGAACCATAAAAAAACGAATAAAAACAAAAGGACTTGTTACCGAATTACCACCAAAATTTAAAAAATTTATTGAAGAAAAAACACCTTTTTCGGGTAATGATTTAACCACATCGGTACTAAATTCTTTTTCGAGAATTACACTTGTACACAAAATTGCACAAGAAAGAATTACAATTGACCTTAATTTAGGGTATAAATATAAAAATGAAAGTGTAACTTTGTCGTACTTAACAATTGCAGAAGTTAAACGCGAAGGTTATGCAAAATCCGATTTTATTGATATTCTAAAAGAAAATAGAATATATAAGCAAAGCATGAGTAAATATAGTATTGGAGTTTTGTTGTTTAATAAACAACTGAAATACAATACTTTTAAAAAGAAATTATTAAAATTAAAAAAATTAGCTAACGATGATAGATACAATTCTTACTTTAGTAGAAGCAGGTAAACTTTACGGAATAGATTTAATAAACCCTATGGGTTTAACCGAATTATTTATACGATTTGGTTTTAACATGTTGATTTCAATCGTAATAATACGGTATTTCTATTACCCAACAACAAAACGAAAAGATTATCTTTTTACTTTTGTGATGTTAAGCACAACCATTTTCTTGTTAATTTTTATGCTCGAAAGCGTAAAAATGAAAATTGGATTTGCACTCGGGCTTTTTGCTATTTTTGGGATAATCAGATACCGCACCAACCCTATCCCTATTAAAGAAATGACATACTTGTTTGTTGTTATTACAATTGCTGTAATTAACGGTATGACATCTAAAAAAATTAGTTATGCCGAACTTATATCAACAAACCTAATAATTATTTTTGTGGTTTTTGTAATAGAAAAACTCCTTTTTTTACGACACGAAACATCAAAAAGAATTACATACGAAAAAATTGAGCTTATAAAACCAGATAAACGAAAAGAGCTAATTGCCGATTTAGAGGAACGTACAGGTATAAATATCAGTAGAGTAGAGATTGGCAGAATAAATTTTTTACAAGACACTGCACGAATTAAAATTTTCTTTTACGAAAACGAACAACAAAATTTTCTTGATGAAGATTATTATGATGATGACGATGATTAGATTTTATGGTACACTAACCAAGATTTCAGATAGTGTCTGTCCTTAAAGTCCAATTTCTACACTAAACACTT
>CAZRWZ010000104.1:0-9477 GCA_964603745.1 uncultured Bacteroidaceae bacterium
TTTACATATGTAAACTCACATTTTTCAAGTTATGCAAGCCCCCGAAATAAATCGGGACAGGCTTTGAACTCGAACTTTCTACACCAGACACTTGAGTTTATGGACAAGCTCTAATTAGAGCTTGTCTATAAAGTCCGATTTAGAGAGCATTATTTAAAAACTCAACTAATTTCAAAACAGCTAAACCTCTATGCGAAATCTTGTTTTTTAACTCCATACTCATTTCAGCAAAACTTTCTTTGTATCCTTTAGGACGAAAAATTGGGTCGTAACCAAAACCCTCTATTCCATGTTTTGTTTTTGTAATTTCGCCTTCTACAATTCCTTCAAATTGATATTTTTTATTATCTAATATTAATGTAATAATGGTTCTGAATTTAGCTTTGCGATTTGTAGTATTTTCAAGTTTTGCTAACACTTTATTAATGTTATCGGCAAAACTACAATGTTCTCCTGCATAACGTGCCGAATAAACGCCGGGTTCTCCGTTAAGTGCATCTATTTCTAAACCAGTATCATCGGCAAAAACATTGGTTTTAAATCTATTGAAAATATATTCTGCTTTTTCGCACGAATTTTCTTCAAGTGTTTCGTGTGTTTCAGGAATTTCTTCGTTAAAACCAATATCCGACAAGCTTAATAAATCAAATTTATTATTTAAGGCTTTTGAAATTTCTTCTAATTTGTGTTTGTTATTGGTTGCAAATATTAATTTCATAAACTCACATAAATTAATGTATCATGCTTTTAATCATTCCATCATTAAGTTCATAAGAAACCTCTTCTGAAATCAATTGAGTGTAATCTGCTTTATAATATGCAATTTCTTCGGCTGTTTCTAAAACAATATTATAAAGTTCGGTATTTAGTCTTCCTATTCTTCTAAGTGCCCAAGAGATAGCTTTTGCAACATGAATATTATTATCCTTAGATTTTACTATACAAAGTTCAATATATTTTTTATATTCATCATTATTTAAATCTTTTTTTTGATACATTGCTATTCTTGCAATTAACACAAAAGCGGTGCGTCTAACATATTCATTACTACTTTCTGCCCATTCAAATACTTTAGAATAAAAGTTAGGATTAAAAACAATTAAGTTTATTGCAATTTGCTCGGCTTGTTCGGTGTTTTTTAGGTCATTTACCCATTCGTTAATTTGTTCTGGTGATACAGTTTGTGAGTTTTCTATAATATAAGACATTATTTTCAATTCTCTGATGTCTTCTTTATATAGTTCTAATGCTAATTCGTGATTATTTAAATATTCAAAAGCAATATCTTTAATTTGCCTAACCGATAAGCCATGGTTTTTTTTGTATTTGATACCCAAATTTTCCATTGCTTCAGATGCTGGTCCATTTTCTCTTGTTCTAAGCTTTTTCTTAATTTCTCTTATAATTTCTTTCATTTCCATCTTATTCTATATCATATTAATGAAAACAAATTTATACAAAAAAATAATATTTTATTATAAATATAGAGTATAAAATGATAGAGTACAAAATAATAGGTTTAAAGTTGATATATTTTAATGACGAAATCTTAAATTTTTGATTTAATGCTATTAATAAATACGATTTTTCTATATAATATGCAATAACTGTTGCAAAAGCAACTCCGGCAATACCAAAATTTAAAACAAAGATTATACTTAACACAACATTTATAATTAGCTCTATAACTGCTGCTTGCAATATTAACGATGATTTTTTTAATCCCATAATTATTGTTTGAGGAAAAGCTAACCGACTTACAATAAGTAAAAGATAAATATCAAAGATAATAGCACTTTCTTCGAATTGTGTGCTAAAAATTGTTTTAAAAAGATAGGTGCTAAAAATTAAAAGTACTATCGACAAAGGAAAAAGCCAATTAACTAACTTATTAGATTTTTCTTTTATTTCGGCAAGTACAATATCTATTTTAGAATTATTAAAATTACTTACAAAAGCAGTACTCATACTATCTGATAATAGTATTAACAACGGAAATTCTTTTGCTCCATACCTGAAAACTGCAAATACATTATCGTCGAAATTATATTTTATAATAAACCCATCGATATATTGAGCCGAGCCACTTAAAACAAAACTAATTATTAACGGAAATGCCAATATAGCATTGCTTTTTATTGTTTCAAATGAAAATTCTATTTTAGAATATCTGAAAACAAGAAATAGTGAAAACAGATTTTTTAAAACAACAACAATTAATAATGAATTAATAACATTTTCAATTCCTTTACCAATAATTACAGGGTAAATTATTATTGCAAATTGAATTGAAAATGCAATTACAGCATAATAAATAAGAACTTTATTTTTTTTTAGTGATAGCAGAATATATTCTGATATAGAGGCTGTTCCGAGTAAAACAATATATATTGCAAGCTTATCGGAGTAGTTGTAAGATAAAAGGTTTACACTGTCCGACGAAATAAATTTGATTGTTAGAAAACTTAATACACTTGTTGCTAAAATTAAAATGTAGAAGTTAAATATATCAGATGATTTTTCTTTTCTATTACTAGAATTAATCAAGAATGATTTAATAAATCCGGTAAGCCAAAAAAACGAAATTGCACCTGCAAGAAAAATAAAAGTTTCGTATTCTCCTATTTCTAATTTAGATAAATGGCTGTTTGCAAATACAATACTAATTAATATTAGGGTACTGTATCTAAGTATATGAAAAATTTGTAAAGCCGATACATTAGAAATTGCTTTCACCTTTTTATAATAAAAAATTTCTTAAAATTTATTTATTGCACCTTACCCAAAACTTTTTATAAAAGTTTTGACCTTTCCTAAAAAGATAGGTAATATCGACATCGAGACTTGCCTCGAGGAATTATTTATATTTCAATTACAATTTTCTTGCTATTTCGGTTTGTTTAAATGCTTCTATAACATCGCCAACTTTAATATCGTTATAGTTTTTAATGCTAATACCACATTCTAAACCAGAAACAACTTCTTTTGCCTCATCTTTAAAGCGTTTAAGAACATCTAACTTGCCAGAATGAATTACAATACCTTCGCGAATAAGTCTAACATTAGAGTCTCTATAAACTTTTCCGTCGGTAACTAAACAGCCTGCAATTGTACCAACTTTTGTAATTTTAAATACTTCTTGCACATTAATTGTTGCGGTAACTTCTTCTCTAATTTCTGGCGATAACATACCTTGCATAGCATCTCTAAGCTCGTTTATTGCATCGTATATTATTGAGTATAATCTAATTTCGATTTCTTCTTTTTCGGCTAATTTTCTTGCAATAACCGATGGTCTTACTTGGAAACCAATAATAACAGCATCAGAAGCTGAGGCAAGCATTACATCAGATTCTGAAATCTGACCAACTGCTTTATGTATAATATTTACCTGAATTTCTTCGGTAGATAGTTTTAATAATGAATCGCTTAATGCTTCAATAGAACCATCAACATCACCTTTAAGTATAACATTCAGCTCTTGGAAGTTTCCAATAGCAAGTCGTCTTCCAATCTCGTCAAGAGTAATATGCTTATTAGCTTTCATACTCTGTTCTCGTTGCAATTTAAATCGTTTTGTAGCAATTTCTCTTGCTTCGGAGTCCGAAGTCATTACATTAAAAGTATCGCCTGCGGTAGGGGCTCCGTTTAATCCTAATAGCTGCACAGGTCTAGCAGGACCTGCCTCTTTAATATTTTCGCCACGTTCGTTATACATTGCTTTTGCGTGTCCGTAGTAGCTACCTGCTATAAGAACATCGCCAACTTTAAGTGTTCCCGATTGAACAAGAATTGTTGCAACATATCCACGACCTTTATCTAATTCAGATTCAATTACCGAACCATTAGCTCTTTTGTTTGGATTAGCTTTAAGCTCTAATAATTCTGCTTCTAATATTACTTTTTCTAAAAGGTCTTCAACTCCTTCTCCTGTAATTGCTGATACATCTTGCGATTGAATTTTACCACCCCATTCTTCAATAAGCAGGTTTTTATTTGCAAGTTGTTCTTTAATTTTATCTGGATTTGCAGCGGGTTTATCAATTTTATTTATTGCAAACACAATTGGCACTCCTGCTGCTTGTGCGTGGTTAATTGCTTCAATAGTTTGAGGCATAATACCATCATCTGCGGCAACAACAATTATAGCAATGTCTGTTACTCTAGCACCACGAGCACGCATGGCAGTAAATGCTTCGTGACCCGGTGTATCTAAGAAAGTAATTATATTATCATCTTTTAATTTAACACTATATGCTCCAATATGTTGAGTAATTCCTCCTGCTTCACCTGCAATTACATTTTCTTTTCGGATATAATCAAGAAGTTTTGTTTTACCATGGTCTACATGACCCATAACTGTTACAATTGGGGCTCGTGACAATAGGTCTTCTTCTTTATCTTCTCCTGTGTCAATAGCTTCTTGTAATTCTACAGATATAAATTCTACATCAAAACCAAATTCATCGGCTACTAGTGTAATTGTTTCTGCATCAATACGTTGGTTTATAGAAACGAACAAGCCTAAATTCATACATATTGTAACTACTTCGGTTGCCGAAACATCCATCATAGAAGCTAGCTCGCTTGCCGAAATAAATTCGGTTACTTTTAATATTTTTTTGTCTAGTTCTTGTTGTTCTAAATCTTCTATTTGTTTTTTCTTATCAGAAATCCTCTTGTCTTTTCTGTGTTTAACCGATTTGTTTTTTGATTTATCGGTTAATCTTGCAAGGGTTTCTTTTATTTGTTTTTGAACATCTACTTCGTTAACTTCTACTTTGTGAGCTCTTTTGTCTCCTTTTCTAAATTTCTTACGAGAATTAGATCTTTGATTATTACTGCCCGAACTACTGCCTCTTTGACCACCGCCTTTTTGAGAAGCAATTTCTTTTTGAGTATCAACTTTTTTAACTCTTTTTCTCTTCTTTTTCTTTTTCTTTTTATCGTCGTGATGATATTTCTCTGTTGATTTTGGTTTTTCAACAGGTAATTCAATCTTTCCTACAACAGTTGGCCCACTTAATTTTTCGATTTTTGTTTTAACAAATTCTTCTTTTTTGGGTTCAACTTTTGGCTCTTCTGCAATTTTTTCTTCTTTTTTAGTAACTGCTTCTTTTGCTTTTCTTTCAGAAATTATAGCTTTTTCTGCTTCTTTTTTCTGTATTTTTTCTGCTTGTATTTCTTTTCTGCTTTTTTTCTTAGGTCTAAGTTTTTCATTTATAGACGATAAGTCTATTTTATCTATAACCTTAGGTCCTTTACTATCGTCTGCTATTGTTGGTGCTTTTTCAACAACTTCTTCTGTTTTTGCCTTTGGTTCTTCAACAATTTCTTGTTTTGGCTCTTCTGCTTTTGGCTCGTCCTGTTTTGGTTCTTCCGGCTTAGGCTCGTCCTGTTTTGGTTCTTCCTGTTTTGGTTCTTCTTCTTTAACAGGTTTTTTATCAAGATCTATTTTGCCCATTAATTTAGGGGCTTTTGGCTTTTCAATCTCAATATTCTCAACAACAGGTTTTGATACAATAGGATCTTCCTCTATTGCTAAACTTTCTTCTTCTTCTTTAGAAAGTTTTATTTCAACTTCTTTTGCTGCTGCTTTTAATACAATATCAGAAGCAAATTCTTGTTGAAGTTGTTCGTACATTTCACCTGTAAGCTTGCTATTAGGGCTGGAATCTACATCTACACCTTTGTCTGTTAAGAATTCTACAATGGTAGAAATACCAACATTAAGATCTTTTGCTGCCTTACTTAATCTAATACCCTTTTTGGCCATAAGTTAACTTATCAATTAATAAATATATTGTTTACAATTTAAAATTGCAAATTTTACTCTTCAAATTCTTCTTTAAGTATGCTTAGAACATGTTCAATAGTTTCATCTTCTAAATCAGTACGTTTTTCTAATTCTTCCGAAGTTAATTCTAATACACTTTTAGCAGTATCGCAACCAATTGCTTTAAGTGCATCAATAATCCAACCTTCTATTTCGTCAGAAAATTCATCTAAATCAACATCGTCTTCATCTTCAGGAATATCACGATATGCTTCAATTTTATATCCTGTTAATTCTCCTGCTAATTTAATGTTTAAACCCCCTTTACCAATTGCTAACGAAACTTGGTCGGGATTTAAAAATACATTTGCCTGTTTTTCTTCTTCTTGTATTGTTATTGAAGAAACTTTTGCAGGACTTAATGCTCGCTGTATGTATAATTGAATATTATTAGAATAGTTAATTACGTCAATATTTTCGTTGCGTAATTCTCTTACAATTCCGTGAATTCTAGAGCCTTTCATTCCAACACATGCTCCAACAGGATCTATTCTTTCGTCGTAAGATTCTACTGCTACTTTTGCACGTTCGCCTGGTACTCTAACAATATTTTTTATTGTTATTAAACCATCAAAAATTTCTGGCACTTCAAGTTCAAATAATTTTTCTAAAAATAGGTTTGATGTTCTCGATAATATAATTAGAGGGTTGTTATTTCTCATTTCTACTCTAATAACAACTGCTCTTAAAGTATCTCCTTTTCTAAAATAATCTGTTGGGATTTGCTCCATTTTTGGAACAATTAACTCATTTCCATCGTCATCTAATACAAGTATTTCTTTTTTCCATACCTGATAAACTTCGCCATTAACAATTTCGCCAACTCTATCTTTATATTGTAAATATACATTACCTTTTTCAAGGTCCATTATTTTAGAAGCAAGTGTTTGACGCAGTGTTAAGATAGATCTACGAGGGAAAGATGAAAATTTAACCTCATCAGAAACCTCTTCGCCTAGTTCGTAGTCTTCGTCAATTTTTTGTGCATCAGTTAAAGTTATTTGTGTATTTGGATCAGATAAATCGGCATCTTTAACCACTTCTCTGTTTCTCCAAATTTCAAAATCGCCCTTATCAATATTGATAATTACATCAAAATTTTCGTCTGTTTCATATTGTTTTATCAAAACACTTCTGAAGGCATCTTCTAGGATACGCATCATTGTTTTTCTGTCAATATTTTTTAGTTCCTTAAATTCGGAAAACGTGTCAAAAAGGTTTAATGTATTCATTTCTTTATCTATTTAAAACTTACAACAACTTTCGTTGAATTAATATCTGATATATTTAATTTATGTATTATCTCTATCTTTTCTTTCTTTTTCTTTCCTTCCGGCTTCATCATTTTTTCTTCTTTTATTTCTAAATTGCCGTCTTCAAAAGAAATTAATTTGCCAGTAATTTCCTTGCCCTCACTTGGTTGTACTGTTATATCCCTGCCTATATTTTTTTTATATTGTTCAGGAACTTTCAATGCTTTTCCTAAACCAGGCGTAGAAACTTCAAGCTCGAAATCTTCTTCATCTCTATCTAAATTAGACTCTATAAAACGGCTTATTTCAATACAATCTTTAACATTTGCACCTTCAAAGGCATCAACTAATATCATAATTTTATTGGCTGTTGATATTTTAATATCAACAACAAAAAAACCAGATTTAATTACCTCATTAACAAGCGTTTCTATTTCTTCTCGTCTAATCATAAATACTAAAATAGGGGACTCACGTCCCCTACATTTCCTCTAATCAGCTGCAAAACTACTTATTATTATTGGGTTTTCCAAAACTTATTAACAATTTGTTCGGGTCAAGATTAAGTTTTTTTTTATTTATTCATTAATTATTGTTACTTTTAGACATAAATATTTTCTGTATTATTAGAATGAAAAAAAGTATATATTTTTTAAGTCTTATATTTATTTTAGCATCTACAAGTAGCGTGTATGCCGACACATTATCTACAAAACTTGCAGATAATGAGCTAAATAGCAGTTTTACAGAAAAAATTAACAAAGAATTAAATTTAGGCGATTATTACAAACACAATAATAATATTATTAAATCTTATGAAGCTTATAACACAGCATTATTAGAGTCTAAAAAAATAAATGATGAGAATTTAATGTATGCAGCATATGTACGTTTAGCTTTATTATATGAAAGAATAGGTAATTATAAACTATCTGCTGAAAATCAAATAAAAGCATTAAACATTGCCGAAAATTTATCGGATAATCGAAAAAAAGCAATATCATATAATTATTTAGGTAAAATTTTTATTCTTGAAAAAGATTATAATCAGGCTTACCATTATTTTATTAAAAGTGCTAAAATCGACAAAAGAATAAAAAATAATCAAGGAATAGCAGGGACATATAACAATCTTGGCGAAGTTTATCGATATTTAGAGCAATACGAAAAAGCCTTAGAATATTACAAAAAAGCTGTTCCTATAAATAAAAAAATGAAAAACAATGAGTGGTTAGCTATTAATTACGAAAACATTGGCTCTGTTTATTTTAAAAAAGGTGACAATACAGAAGCGTTAAGTTGTTTTTATTTAGCTCTAGAACACGCTAATATGATTAACGATTACGAGGGTTTAGCTTCAATAAATAATAATATAGGAGAATTGTATTTAAAGCAAAATAAAACAGCATTAGCACTTAATCATTTTTCTGTTGCCTATAATTATGCCCGACAAATATCAGCTCCGTTATATATAAAAGATGCTGCATTTAATTTAAGTGAAGTTTACAGCAAAAAAGAGCAGTATAAAAAAGCATATTTGTTTTTTAAAGAGTATCAGCAATCTCAAACTAAACTTAACGAAAATATTAGAAGTAAAAGAATAAGTCAAATAGTAGCAGAATATCAGCTAGATAGAAAAGAAAAAGAGAACGAGTTTTTAAAAAAGAAAAATGAATTTGATACTATAAAACAATATGCATTAATTCTTATTATAGTTCTTATTTTTGTTATTGGATTACTTATGTTTACTCGTTTACGTGCAAAACACAAAAAAACAAAAGAATTGTTATGGCAAAACGAATTAATTATTAAAACAGAAAAAACACTTGCAGAAACCGAATTAAAAAATATTGAGTTAGAGAAAGCGAAACTAAATCAAGAGTTAACTTATCAGAAAAAAGAACTTGTAAATTTTGCCCTACATATAATTCATAAAAATGATTTTTTAATAAGTGTTAAAAATGAATTAAAAAAAATAAAAACAACTGATGTAACCACAGGAAAACAAATTCGTGAATTATTATTGAAAATAAATCAAAGTCAAAAAATAAATGCCGATTTAGAAGAATTTCAACAAAATGTAGAACGTGCAAACAAAGATTTTTTTGATGCTTTAAATCATAAATTTCCGGAACTAACAAAAAATGAAAGACGCCTAGCAGCATTGCTACGTATAGATTTATCATCTAAAGAAATTGCATCGTTAAGTAATATATCTATCAAAGCTGTAGAAATGGGTAGATATAGATTACGAAAAAAATTAGATTTAGGATTTAACGAAAGCCTTTCCGAATTTTTTCAAAAAATCACTTCAAAACCAGATTTTTAATCACAATAATAATTAGGGTCTGCTGAAAAGCTCTGAGGTGTATTAGATTTTTATATTCT
>CAZRWZ010000105.1:0-9467 GCA_964603745.1 uncultured Bacteroidaceae bacterium
GGAATTACCTATTAAATTAATTTCTTTCATAAAACAAATATAGTAAATTTATTGTTGTTTGATTATATTTGTTGCTTTTAGTATTGCTTTTGCTTTTATAAGACATTCTTCGTATTCTTTTTCGGCATCAGATTTTATTGTAATTGCTCCGCCTACTTGAAACGATAAATGTTTTTTATCTTTGTTGTAAAACAGACTTCGTATTATCACATTAAAATCGAAATCGCCGTCTGGTTTTATATAACCTACTGTGCCTGAGTATAAACCTCGTTTACTTTCTTCGTATTCTTCTATTAATTCCATTGCCTTAATTTTTGGAGCACCTGTCATGCTTCCCATAGGAAATAAGTGTTTTATTATTTCTATTGATGATGTTTGTGCAGATACTTGTGCTTCTATTGTAGAAATCATTTGATGAACCTGCGGATAGGTGTATATTTTGCATAGCTCGGTTACTTTAACGGAGTTTTTTGTTGCAATTTTTGATAAATCGTTTCTTACTAAATCTACAATCATTATATTTTCGGCTCGTTCTTTTATATTTGTTTGTAGTTCTATTTTTAATTCTAAATCTTCTTTTTTACTTACACCTCTTTTAATAGTTCCTTTAATGGGTTGAGAAACAACTGTATTGCCAACTTTCTTAATAAATCTTTCGGGACTTGCCGATATTAAATATTTATTGTTAAGTTTATAAAAAGCAGAAAATGGCATTGGCGATATTGTGTTTAGTTTTGTGTATAAACTCAATGGGTCTGTTTCTACATTATTGGCAAAAAATTCTTGACAAAAGTTGATTTCATAAATATCTCCATGCTTAATATGTTTTTTTAAATTATCAACTTTATGAATATACTCTTCTTTTTTATATTGTGATTTAAAATTAATGTTACAAGTACAATTATCTGAATAATTACTTAATTTTATTTCCTCGAAAATAGATTTTATTTTTTTAGTGCTGTTGTTAGAAGATATTATTAAAACATTATTTTTTATTTCTAATACAAACTCGGGAATAAAAAAATGTAAAACAGGAAAATCTAATGTGTATTTATTTTCTGATTTAAGTTTTTCAGTATCATTTTTTAGGTCGTAGCTAAAAAAACCGAACATCCAATTTTTATGCTTATTATAAAATTTTTGTAATTTGTAAAAAGCATCTTTTTCGTCAATTAATTCTATTGATTGTTTAGCTCCTACACCAACAAGTATATCGTAAGAGTTTGGTATTGTGTCTTTGTAATTATTGCTATCGAAATATGCAATTTTATCGAAAGAAGAACTCCACGAAATTATATTATTTTTAAAAAGGCTGCTATCGTTTAAAATAAATTCTACTTTGTTTTGCATATTGGGAACAAAGATAACAAACAATCTACTATATTAAGGAGACTTCTAATAATTATTTTCTTACACCTTAAATCCGCATGTTAGGTGTTTCTCAGCAGACCCTACATATTCCATTTTAGAGCAACAGTTCCTAAAACTCTAAATGTTTCGTCGTAAACAAAATAATGTTGATTTACTTCAAATTGTGTTCCAATAGATAGTTCATCAATAATATTATACCAAAATTGTAGTTGAGTTCTAAAAACTAAATACTTGGTTTGGTTATTATTTGGGCTGTATGTCCAAAGGTCTAAAAAACCTGATAGAGTTAATTTTTCGGTAAAAAAATCGCCTCGCCAACGTAATGTAAATTGATAATCTAATTGATTATATGCATCGTAATATTTAAACATTAATGTAGGCGATAAAATAAATTCGCCTATTTTACCACGAAAACCAATACCTGTTAAATACGAACGATGTATTGGCGTGCCAACTGTAACAATTTCTCTGTCTCTATTTATCATTAATCCGTCATCGTATTCTACATGAATATTTAGACGTTCATCAAGTTTAGGTAACATAAATTTATGCGATAATTCAAAGTATGCTTGATGCACTCCGTCTAATCTGCCAATATCAAAATCTGTATAAAGGTATGTTAAACTTTTTTCTCTTGCTTGCAAAAACTCAAATCTGGCAAGTGTGTAATTATTTTCTTCGGTGTAACCATAATGCAATTGTAAGTTTTGACCAAAAGAATTTAGTGTAACAAATGCTATAAAAAGAATTAAGTATTTTTTTTTCATATGTGATAATTTATTTTGAAGGCAAATCTAACTAAAACTTATTTAATAAACATATTTAGATTTCAACATAGTATTAACAGCATTTTTTATTAAGGGGGGAGTTCTAAAAATTAGTTTGCTATGATTAGAATATTTTTAAACTTGCAATTTACAAAAAATCAAACTACTTTCGTTGTTTAAACTTTAAAAAGTTGAGTGTCTAGTACATTGTTAAAGTAAACCTGTATTATTAATAATAACAAATGAGAGATATAATAAGATTAACAAATATTCATAAAGATTATTACATAGGTAAAATTGTAGTAAATGCCTTACGTGGTGTTGATATAACAATAAAAGAAGGTGAATATGTTAGCATTATGGGACCTTCTGGTTCTGGTAAATCTACATTAATGAATATATTAGGCTGTCTTGATACACTTACGGAGGGGCAATATATTTTAAACGATAGCGATGTTAGTTCGCTTAACGATAACGAATTAGCTGAGATTAGAAACATAGAAATAGGGTTTGTTTTTCAAACATTTAATTTGTTGCCCAAATACTCGGCACTAGAAAATATAATGTTGCCTTTAGTTTATGCAGGAATATCTAAAAACGAAAGAAACGAAACAGGAATCAAGGTTTTAAAAAATGTAGGTTTAGAAGATAGAATGCACCATAAACCAAACGAACTTTCGGGAGGTCAACGCCAACGTGTAGCAATTGCCCGAGCAATGGTAAACAATCCGTCAATTATTTTAGCCGATGAACCAACCGGTAATTTAGACACCAAAACATCTATTGAAATAATGGGACTTTTGGAAGAAATACACAAAAAAGGTAATACAATAATTTTGGTAACACACGAAGAAGAAATTGCAGAATATTCTCACAGAATTATTCGCTTACGAGATGGATTAATAGAAACTGATGTTGCTAATAAAAATATTAAAACTGTAAAATAAAGTATGAAAATTTATACAAAAACAGGAGATAAAGGAAACACATCGTTAATTGGAGGAAAACGTGTGCCTAAGTATCACAATAGAATAGAGGCATACGGAACAATAGACGAACTTAATTCTTATATGGGTTTGATTCGCGATTTAATAGATGAAAGAAAAATAAAATTGATAATTTCCGAAATACAATCTAAACTTATGCATGCCTCGTCGGTATTAGCAACCGAAACAGAAGAAGCTCAAAAAAAATATGCCAAAATAATAGAAAAAGACATCAATACATTAGAAAAAGAAATTGATAGAATGAATGATGAGCTACCTCCATTAACCAAATTTATTTTACCTGGTGGACATAAAACCGTATCGCATTGCCATATTGCCAGAACAATTTGCCGCCGTGCCGAAAGAAATATTGTTTATGTAGCTGATAACGATTATGTTGATGATTTAGTAGTGAAATATGTAAATCGTTTGTCAGATTATCTTTTTACTTTGGCAAGATATATGTCTAATAAATTAAAAGCTGACGAAATAGAGTGGATACCTTAAAATTTTGTAAATGAAAATAATAATAAATATACTTTTATTACTTTTAGTGATTAATGTTTTTTCGCAAGAAAACACTGATACACTTGATGTTAACGAAGTGGATTTTTTCGATTTAAGTTTTGATGAGCTTTCGCAAATAAGCGTTTCAACAGCATCAAAAATTGACGAATGCTTTCAAGATGCACCCGGAAATCTTACAATTATTACTGCCGATGAAATAATTAAATTTGGTGCAGTTAGCTTAGTTGATGTATTAGAAAGAGCAACAAGTATGATAATGACAGGTTCGTATATTTATCCGCAAAATATTTCGTCGATGCGTGGCGATTTATCTTCAGATTTTGACAATCATATACTAATACTTATTGATGGAAATCCATACAGAGGTAGTATTACCGAAGGAATTAACTTTCCGTTTTATTTAAGTTTTCCTTTGTCGGCAATAGATAGAATTGAAATAATTAGAGGTCCGGGTTCTGTACTTTATGGAACTAATGCATATCAAGGAGTTATAAATGTAATTACTAAAACAAATAAAAATGATGGTGTATCGGGTATAACAGCTGTTTCGCATGGTAGTTACGAAAGTATTGGAACAGAAAGCACTGTATTGTATAAAAAAAATGATTTTAACTTAACAGCAAGTTTTAAATATTTCGACGAAAAAGGTTGGGCTTTTGAAGCAATGGACTACGATAGTATAATAAGAAAAACTAATTTTGGAGAACAAAATCTTGGCGTTTTTCTGTCGGCAAAATATAAAAAAATAAGTTTTACTGGTTTTTTGGCTAATTCCTATCAAGATAATATTGATGACTGGGATACAATTGCACCAGGAGGTGTTAAGGTTAATCACTTTTTTATTAATTTTGGTTATACCGATACTCTTGCAAAACATTGGAAAACAAATTTTGATTTAACTTTTAATTACGATAAAAATAATTTAGATTTTGCCGGAGGATATCAAGATGGTAAAAGTAACGATGTTTTATTAGATTTTTATAATATATTTGATATCGGAAACAAAATAGATTTATTAGTTGGCGGAAATTTATTATTAAATAAAGGACATCTAAACTCAATTATTCAAGACGATTCTTTAATTTATATTTTTAATGATATACCAACTTATAGAGAACTAAATTATATAGGATATGCAAACATAAACTATTATCCTATAAAACAAATAAAACTAATAGCAGGCGTTCAGGTAAACAAACCACAAGCCAGAGATATTGACTTTGTGCCACGTTTTGGTGCAATTTTTAATCTTGATAACGGATTTGGATTTAAAATTAATTATGCACATGCTTACGGCTCACCATCGCTATTAGAAAGAAATTATAGCACAATAGGCATAGTTGGTAATCCAAATTTATTGCCCGAAAAAATAAAAACTTTAGACTTGCAAATGTTCTACAATAAAAACGATTATCAACTCTCTATAACATACTTTAATAGCCAACAAGAAAATCTTATAGGAATAGTACATTACGATAATTATTATAATATAAAGTATTATGAAAATAAAGATAAAATTTATTCCGGAGGAATTGAATTAGAAGGTAAAATGTATATTACAAAAGCATTATATCTAAACACTAATATGACCTATCAATTAAGCGTGTCAGATAGTTCTATCGACAATACATACAGGAAATTATACATGTTTAAAATGGGAGTTGCATACGATATATTTAGAGGAATAAATATTGCTGCATTTAATACATATTATCATAATCATTTAAATAATGATGATATTGCTTGCACAAGACATTACAATCTGGCAACTTTAAAAACAAGTATTAATTTTTCCGAACTACTTAGTTTTAACAAACAAAACAACATTATTTTTTCTGTGTATTTGTATAATTTATTCGATGAAAAAATTATAATACCAGATATAATAGGAAGTACATTTAACTCAATACCTGCAAAACAGGGTAGAAGTATTTATGGATCTGTAATTTTTGTATTCTAATTTGAAATCTCATATAAAAACATATAATCTTTTTATTATTGTAGTTATTCTATTAATTACTATTCCATTTGTATCAGTATCTCAAAACAAAACCATAGAATATAAAGTGAAATCGGCATATCTAGTAAAAATTTGCAAAGTAACAACATGGAAAAACGAAAGTTACAAAAAAAATAAAACATTTAAAATTTACACCATAGGAGAACATACCAAAGCAGAAACTATTAGTATAAAAAATAATATTAGTGTTAAAGGTAGAAGCATAAAAATTATACACATTGATAGTTTAAACGATGTTGAAAATTTAGATTTAATTGATGTTTTATATATTTATAAAATATCTAAACATGAATTAAAAAACATACTAGATAAAACAAAAGACAGAGATATTTTAACAGTAAGTGATAATGATGGATTTGGAGAGTTAGGCGTAATAATTAACTTTTTTATAAATAATAATAATAAAATTAATTTTGAAATAAATAGAGATGCCGAATTAAAATCAAAAATTAAATTGAAATCTCAATTATATAATTTTAGTGGTAGTAAAATAATTGGAAACAATTATAATTTATAAAAACATATGAAAATTAGACAATCGATAATAGCAAAAAATACATTTGCATTGTTTTTAACAGTGTTAATTGCTGTTGTAAGCATTTTTGTTGTTTTGGTTTATATCACAATATACGTTGTACACACAAATTTAAATAATAAAATAAATACAACAACTGCTATATTAAGTACAAATATTGTTGTTCCCCTTTCGTTTACCGACCAAGAAAGTGGAACAGAAATTATTAATAGTTTAGATTTAATACCAGATATTTTAGCCGCTAAAGTTATTGATTTGCAATACGATACTGTTTTTGTGGATTATAAAAAAAATGAAGAATATGCAAATTTAGATTTTGAAAAATTAAAAAAAGAAGGTAAAAATCACGATTTTATTTATAGCGAACATTCAATTTTTAATGATGGCGAACAAATTGGAATTATGCAGGTTATAGGAACAGACAGATTTGTTTCCGAAAAGATTAATAAATTTTTGTTTTGGGCAATAATATTAATGATTCTAATCATTCTGGTATCAGTATTAATAGGCTATTTATTATCTAAAAGAATAGTAAGCCCTATTGTAGATTTATCTAAAATAACCGATAAAATTACAAAAGAAAAAGATTACACAATTAGAGTAGAAAAAAAATGGAACGACGAATCAGGAATTCTTTTCGATAGTTTTAATGATATGTTAGAACAAATATCATTGCAAAACAAAGCCATTAAAGAACTTAACGAAGGTCTTGAAGAAGAAGTGAAAATGCAAACACAAAGTTATTTAGTTGCAAAAGAAGAAGCAGAAAGAGCAAATAAAGCAAAATCAGAGTTTTTATCTAACATGTCGCACGAAATTAGAACTCCTTTAAATGCTATTATTGGTTTTACCGATTTGCTTGATAAAGAACTGATAGACGAAAAATATAAAGCATATTTATCGGCAATTAAAACAGGCGGAAAAAGTTTATTAACCCTTATTAACGATATTCTTGATTTATCTAAAATAGAGGCAGGAAAAATGGAAATGCAATATGAATACATTGAGTTGAAACCTGCAATAAACGAAATAGAAAACATATTTTCTTTAAGTTTGAAAAATAAAAATATAGAATTTATAAGTGTTTTAGGCGATTTACCTACAAATATATTTATAGATGAAATACGACTAAGGCAAGTTGTTTTTAATCTTATGGGAAATGCTGTTAAATTTACAAAAGAAGGATACGTAAAGTTGATTATAGAAAGTTTTAAAAATAATGACAAAACATTAAACTTACAAATAACAGTAGAAGATACAGGTATTGGTATCCCACAAGAACAACAAAAATTAATTTTTAATGCTTTTAAACAACAATCTGGGCAAAGTACCCGACGATATGGAGGTACTGGTTTAGGTCTAACAATAAGCAAACGCTTGGTTGAGGCAATGAAAGGTAATATTAGCGTAGAAAGTGAAGTAGGCAAAGGCTCTAAATTTATTGTTAAACTTAATAATATAAAATATCTTGACAAAAGCGAGAGCCAATCTAATACAGAGCAAAAAAATATTACATACAAATTTAATAAAGCAAATATTGTTGTTATTGATGATATTGAAATTAATTTAAACCTAATAGTTTCTATTTTTGCAAATACAGAAATTAATGTATCTGCTTTTGTATCTGCTAAAGAAGGTTTAGACTATATTCTTAATCATAATATAGATTTAGTGCTGATGGATATTAGAATGCCTGAAATAGATGGATTTCAGGCAAATAAAATACTAAAACAAAATGCTAAAACAAAAAATATACCTGTTGTAGCTATATCAGCTTCATTTTTAAATCAAGAAGATGAAATAGGAAAGAATGGTTTTGTTGCATTTATTCAGAAACCTTTTTCTGAAGATGAACTTTTTGCCGAAATTGCAAAACACATAAGTAATGATAACGAAAACAGAATTGATACCGCAGGTAAAAAAACTAAAATAGAACAATTGTTATCAGATGAAATTAAACAAGAATTAAATAAATATTCCGATTTAATTAATAATATTAAAGACAAAAATCTTTCTGAAGATATAGAAGAGTTAGCAAATGTATTGTCAGATATATCTAAAAAGCACAACTCTGAGTATTTACAAAAAATGTCAAATAACTTGCGTAGTTCTATAGAAAATTTTGATATTATTAAAACAGAACAATTATTAGAAGAAATTTATGCTTTATAGTCCTTCGCTGCAATTAGTACAAATATCAATTGATTTTCTACTAGCAAATATTTTTTTGCTAAAAGCTATGTAATTTTTGTGTTTTCTAATATCTTTAAAACTAATATCGGAATAATTCCCATAATTATAGGTGCTATCTTTATCGAAGCAGCAAGGCGAAATATTACCATCAATTGTAATTACAACCGAGTTCCACATTCGTTTACAGTGGTTTGGTAGTTTTCTTTTAGGTTCTAGTTTTTTGTTTTTGTATCTCGAAAATTTATCAATACTTGTATTTATTTCGTAATTATTAATTATTTGTGCTGTCTTTATTTCTACTCTATCAACTCCAAGCTCTTTGCCAAGTTGTTTTATTTCATCAATTTGATGCTGGTTATGTTTGAAAACTAAAAATTGTAGAATTGTATATGGTGCATTAGAATTTAGCTCGGCTTTTGTTTCAATAAGAGTTTTAATACCATTGATAACCTTGCTGAAATCGCCACCAATTCTATATTTTTCGTAAGTTTCTTGGTTTGTGCCATCAAGAGAAATCAACAAACGGTCTAAGCCTGAATTAATAATTTTATCACAATTTTTTTTGTTTAAATAATGTGCATTTGTTGATGTAATTGTGTACAACTTATTGTCTTTTGCATATCTAATCTGTTCGTAAATATCTTTGCTAATAAAAGGCTCTCCCTGAAAATATAAAATAATATTATATAAATATTTTTTTCCGTCATCAATAATTTGTTTAAAAAGCTTTAAATCAATATCTCCTTTTTTTCGTGTTAAACTGTTAGTGCCTGTAGGGCATTCGCTGCAACTAAGATTGCAAATATTTGTTGGCTCAATAGAAATACTTTCTGGTTTTCCCCAAAGAATAGTTTTTTTAGTAATAATACTTAAATAAAAACTAATTCTTAGTTTTAGCGAATTTAGCAATTTGCAAATGCTAATTACTGATATAAATCTATTTATGTCGTTAAATTCAGCTTTCAAATTATTTTTTTATTGCTTACAAATATAGTTAAAACTTCCGTTTAATACAGAACAGCTTATACTCTTTTCTGGGTAAACTTAATTTTAGGTGTGAGGTGAGA
>CAZRWZ010000106.1:0-9363 GCA_964603745.1 uncultured Bacteroidaceae bacterium
ATTTAGTACACAATCGACATTACTACATTTTTATACTTTATTAAGCAAAAAATAATTTATTTTTAGAAGTCCGCTTAAATTAGTAATATTGTTCAATAATAAAAATCATATCAAGTGTCATACAAAAACATAAAAGAATTTATACAGAAATTGGAGCAAGAAGGCGAACTATTAAGAATTACCGAAAAAGTTTCTACCAATTTAGAAATTACCGAAATTGCCGACAGATTCTCTAAACTTAGTAATGGAGGAAAAGCTCTTTTATTTGAAAATACAGGTTATGATTTTCCTGTTTTAATAAATGCTTTTGGTTCTAAACACAGAATTGAGCTTGCTTTTAAAGTAACTGATATTAACGATATTGCAAAAGAACTAGAAAATATTTTTAAAAATATAACATCGCCAAAAAATACATTTTTCGATAAACTAAAAATATTACCAGAACTTGGCAAAATGGCTTCGTGGATGCCAAAATCAATAAACGGTAAAGGAGCTTGCCAAGAAATAATTATACAAAATCCTGATATAAATAATTTACCCATACTAAACTGTTGGCCTGCCGATGGTGGTAAATTTATAACCTTGCCAATGGTAAATACAAAAGACCCTGTTACAGACATCAGAAATATGGGAATGTATCGTATGCAAATTCTCGACGGTCAAACTACAGGAATGCACTGGCATTTGCACAAAACAGGAGCAAGACACTACAACGAATACAAAAAACAAGGCAAAAAAATGCCTGTAAGCGTTTGTTTAGGAGGCGACCCTGCCTATACCTATTCTGCCACAGCACCATTGCCCGATAATGTTGATGAGTATATGCTTGCCGGATTTATCCGCAAAGAAAAAGTAAAACTTGTAAAATGTATTACAAACAACTTAGAAGTACCTGCTGATGTAGATTTTGTGATAGAAGGCTATGTTGATACAAACGAAGAACTTATTTGGGAAGGCCCTTTTGGCGACCACACAGGGTTTTATTCCTTGGCAGATTGGTATCCAAAATTTCATATTACCTGCATAACACATCGCAAAAATGCAATATATCCGACTACAATAGTTGGAATTCCGCCAATGGAAGATGCTTATATAGGCATGGCTACCGAAAGTATTTTTCTTGCTCCCATAAAACTTACAATGCTACCCGAAATGAAAGCTATGCACTTGCCATATGCAGGAGTAGCTCATAATTTAACAATTGTTGGCATAGAAAATACTTTTAAAGGTAATGCACAAAAAGTTATGAATGCACTGTGGGGAGCAGGTCAAATGATGTTTAATAAAATTTTGATTGTAGCCAATAGCAACAGTAATATAACAGATTATAAGCAAGTTGCACAACTTGTTTCAAATATTAATGTAAATAATATACATTTCAACAAAGGACCTCTTGATGTGTTAGACCACTCGTCAAGCGAATTTGCCTATGGTTCTAAAATTTGTTTCGATATTACTGATACTAAAATAAATAATGCAGAAAAAATTGAAATTGATAAAGAAAAATTAATTATCGATTTTATTGAAATATCTAAAATAAATGCAGAATTATTAAATAATAATATTTCTGTATTGATAATAAGTATAGCAAAACCTGCTGATTTTAATCTAAAAAACTTCACTAAAAAATTACATCAATATTTATCGAAAATTAAATTTGTAATAATTGTTGACAAAGAAGTTGATACCACTAATTTATTTGATATAACTTGGATAACAGGCAATAATATAGAACCATTACGAGATATTTTAATTATTGATAACAGCTCAATATATATTGATGCAACACGCAAAACAACACAAGATAATTTTAAACGCAATTGGCCAAATCCGGTAGTAATGAACGACACAACAATAAAACTCGTTGATAAAAAATGGAATAAGTATTTTGATTACGAATTTTTATCATCACCATCAAAAAAATATAAAAAAATGATGCTTGGTGATGATGCTGTAATAAAATAAGCCCCTAAACACATATTGTATATATTTGATAATAAGATGATTTATTTTTTTATTCCTCTACAATTTAATTTAATTTTTTAATTTCTATTATTCATAAAAAAAATAACTATATTTGAACTTTAACATTTAAATTATTTAATATGAAAAAATTATTATTTTTTAGTGCTTTGTTTTTTGCTACAGCATTTATAGTAAATGCCCAATGGACAGAACAAGCAACAGGATTTAGTGAAGCATCACGAGGTCTTACAAATATTTCAATTGTAGATGCTAATACTGTATGGGCTCTTGCTTATGATGGTTCAAGTGCAGGAGCAAAAATTCAAGAATTTACAAAAACTACCGACGGTGGTACAACTTGGATACCAGGTACAATTGATGTAGGGAATTCAACCTTAGGAATTTCGATGATTCATGGAATTGACGCTACAACAGCCTATATTGCAGTGTACATTAACAGTGCCGGCACACAAGGTATTTACAAAACTACTGACGGCGGTGCAACATGGACACGCCAAACAACAGCTGATTTCCAATCTGCTACATCATTCGCAAATGTTGTATATTTTTGGGATGCAAACAATGGTTTTTGTATGGGTGACCCAATAGGAACTCCTGCAGAATTTGAATTATACACTACTACCGATGGTGGTACTACTTGGACAGCTGTTCCCGGAGCAGACATTCCAGACCCTTTAAGTGGAGAATATGGATATACTTCAGAATACAGAGTTGCAGGAGACAATATTTGGTACACAACAAATAAAGGAAGAATTTATCATTCAACAGACAAAGGTTATACTTGGACAGTAGGTCAATCTCCTATTTCAGACTTTGGAGGAACTTCTGTAAACGGAAATGTTGCTTTTGTAAATGGAACAGATGGTTTATTATGTGATAATGCTGCTAATTATTGGCAAACTACTGATGGTGGTGCAACTTGGGTTTCTTTTACACCTAACGGACCTCATTATAGTTCTGATTTATATGCAATACCCGGTTCAAATAGCACTTATGTTTCTACAGGAAATACAGATGGCTGCTCTTTTAGTTTATACGGAGGTTCAGTTTTTCAAGAATTTGAAGGAACAACAGGATTACAATTATTACAAACTGCTTGGTTAGACGAATCAACAGGTTGGATTGGTAGTTTTAATGTAGATGCTACTACTGGTGGAATTTATAAATTTAACGGAACAATCCCTACACCATTTAATAATGATTTAGGAGTATTAAATATAACGAATCCTGTAACAGGAGCAGCTTTAACAAACACAGAACATGTTAAAGTTGAAATAATGAATTATGGACTTAGTACTCAATCTAACTTTGATGTTTCTTATTCAATAAATGGAGGAGCAACAGTTACAGAAAATGTTACTACAAGTATTGATGCAGGACAATCTTATGTTTATACATTTACAGCAACAGAAGATTTTTCTAACATTAGCACAAACAATATTGCTGTTGCAACAAACTTATCAGGTGATGAAAATTCATCAAATGATACTTTAAGTCAAGAATATTTTTTAATGGCATTTACTCCTAAAAAAGCTGTTGTTTACGAAGAAGGAACAGGAACATGGTGTGGTTGGTGTGTTAGAGGTATTGTTGGATTAAAAGACATGGCTCATTTTCATACAGATAGTACTTGGATTGGAATAGCTGTTCATCAAGATGTAATGACACCTACATCATATAGCGACTCTATCCTACCATTTCATCCAAATGGTTTCCCTGGTGGAACACTAGATAGAATTGTAAATAATGTTGACCCAGGTTTATCTACATTAGAATCAGAATACACAAAAAAAGTAAATATTATACCTTTAACAAAGGTTGAAATACCAAGCCAAAGTTGGGATAACGCATCAAGAGAAATTACATTTGATGTTACATCTACTTTTGGTATTGATGCTACAGTTGATTACAATATTGCTGCTATTATAATAGAAAATGAGGTTACAGGAACTAGTGGCGATTATGATCAATCAAATGAATATAGTACAAGTTCACAAGGAATTGATTTAACCGATTGGGAAGGTACAAATTATAAATTTAAACCAAATCCAATACCTGCTGCTGATATGGTTTACAATCATGTAGGTCGTGATTTATTAGGTGGTTTTCATGGTGTTGGCGGAGATATTCCTGCAAATGCAGTTTATAATACTCCTTACACTCACTCATTTACTTATACTTTACCAGCAGAATATAACGAAGAGCATATTGAGTTAGTTGGTTTAATTCTTGATAATGCAACAGGTGAAATTATAAATGCAGTTAAAGTTGAGTTAGATGCAAATGTTAATATCTTTACTATTGATAATATGCATATTAAACTTTATCCTAATCCAACAAACGGTCAGTTTATAGTTGAAAATGCTACAGATTGTTCAATTGAGGTTTTCAATACATTAGGACAAAGAGTAATTTCTTTAGAAAATGCTAGTTCAATGGAAACTATTAATTTAACAGGAAACGAAGCTGGAAATTATATTATTAGAATTACAAATGAAAATAATGTAATTACTAAGAAAATTAATTTGGTTAAATAAACTATTATAAAATTAAAAAAAGCTCGCAATTGCGAGCTTTTTTTATGCCAAAAAAATTGAAACAGATTTGTTATGTTTTGCATTATTACTACAAGCTCTCATACTAAAAAAAAGCCCGAAGCTGCACACTACCTGTATGAATAGCAGGTATATCTTCAGAAATTCTACCTGTATAGTTTAATGTAAGTTGTAAATAATCAGATAAATTTCTTTGATACAAAACAGACCAAGTAGCATTATTGCCAGGGTATAAACCCTCTAACATTTCGTAGGCAACCGAGGTACTTGTGTTTTCGTTATAATCAATTTTTATAAAATTAACTTTACTTGTTAAATTACCTTTGTTCACCACATTAAATCTAAATTCTAAGCCAATATCATTCGACATAGATTTTTCGGTTCCAAGAGTATTTTGCTTATCAGAATATTTATAGATAAAGCTAATACGATATTTCACATTTGGCTGATACGATAATTGGCTTTCGTTTGAGATATAAGAAATATTATAATTTTTTGCAGTAAAAAACTCTGATGAATATTTTTTCTCTCCCATTGTTGCAAAATTTGTTAGGGTTATCCCGATAATAGGGCTAATTCGCAAACGCAGACCATTTGAACCATTATACCTACTATCTAAACCATTAACGGTTAGCACTCTGTTATTTACCGAATTAACAATATAATCTAAACCCCAAACCTTTGCTGTGCGATTAAAAGATAAAGTATTTCGCAAAGAGTTACCAATATTTATTGATGTGCTATCGGTTTTTTGCTGAAATGGGTTTATGTTTACAAGAAAATTATCACTTGCTGTTTTACTGTTTAGCTTATATGCTAATTGATTATTAAATTTTGAAACAAATTTTCTTACTCCTTTTTGGCTAAACCAAAGTCTTTTCGGATTTAAGTTTATTGTATGACTAAACTGATTTGTATAAACTTTTACATATTCGTTTGTTGGAGTATAAATTCTAATATATTCTGCCTCGTCTTGAAAAACAGCAAGTTCAAATTCATCTAACTCTTGCACTCCATTTCCATTATGGTCTATCCAAGTATAAATTCCTTGCCCTTGTGCAACTTTCAAATACGAATATTCTCGTTTTTCTTCCAATCCTGATCCTGTTTCGTAAAAAATAAGCGAGGTAACAGCTCCCTTAAACAATCTTAAAGAATGTTCTACTCTTGCAAGAACAGAATTTTCCGATTTGTTTGTTGTAAGCATACTATCGATTATATCGAGTTTTCTGAAATTGACAAGGGTTTTGATAGTGTTTTTTCTATTCTTAAAAAAATCTACTCCTGCCTGTATATTTTCGGCTCGTGTTGTGTATTTCAGGTCGCTGTAATATGGTTTGTAATCATCGCGATGAATATATTTTGCAAAATATTTAGCATTGTTTGTATCTGTATTCTTTACAAAAAATTCCCACTGTAAATAATCGAAACTTGTATTATTTAATATATTACTTGTATCTGTATTTTTCAGATTTTTTTCTTGTTCAAGATGAAAACCGAGAGTTAAAATTTTAAATTCTTTGGCAAAAGTTCCGTAATATCTCAAAAATTCAGTGTTATTAATTGTTTCATCTGTATTTAGTAAACTTCCTGTAAAATCTAACAAAAACCCTTTTTTCTGTAATACAGTATTTACAGAATTTTTAAGTCCTGTAAAACTTTTATTTCGCTTTAAATAACTAAAAGTGTAAGCCACATTACCAAATTTTAATTTACTGTAATTCAGGTTAAAATCGAGTAAATGTTCTTCGTTATTAAACGATAAATCAGAAATATTCCAATCGCGATTATACTCCGAAATTTTAAATCGTTCTATCGGAGTAAAATCCTTATTCAGATAATTATAATTAAAACTTGTTGTGATTTTTGAAGTAGTATCTTTAAAATAAGTATCTTTTTCTAATCCAAACTTAAATGCATAGCCATCGTTGTTGGAGTTATCTTTATCAGAAAAAGTATTTATATCGTTATTACTAACAGCAAATTCAAAATTTGTTCGTAATTTTTTGTTTATTTTAATTTCACTACCCATTGTCATCATTTGGCGTTTTTTTGGTGATATCAGCACTTTCACAGGTTCATACTCTCCCATTAAAACACCACTTACAGGGGCAATCCATTTATAAACTTTTCCGTTTACCGAAGATTGTTCTTTTATATAATTTCCTCTGTTTTCGCCCACATAGGCAAATCCTAAGCGATATATTGCCGAATCGGTATTTTCGGTATAAACAAAAACATTTGTATAGCCCAAACTGTCAATTTTTTTGTATAAAATTTCGTCGGCAATATATCCTACGCTATCTACATTTGGTACTAAAGCATCTTGTAAACTATCGCCAATCTGATTTAAAATATATTTTTCCTCATCGGAAAGTGTTTGATTTACAGGCATATTTTTATTGTCTGATTCTGAGTATAAGTTAAGATAAAAATTAGCATTTTTAGTTTTAAACTCATTAGAATTCTGAAACAAAAAACGGTTATAGTTTTTATCGGAATACTCAAATTCTATAATAATTCTCCTATCTTTTGTAATTGGCTGTTTAGGAGTAAAAGTAATTTCTCCTGTATTATAATTTATCACATAATCGTTGTCTTGCCCACGTATCAATAACTTACCATCAATATAAACTTTTTCTGAGCCCGACAAAACAATTATATATGTTTCGTTTTCGGCTCCTTGCAAACGATACGGCCCTTGGTTTCCTTCAATTCCCGAAAACTCCATTCTGTTATATTTTCCTTTTGCAATAGCACCGCTTATCGACGTTTTAAAGACATTTTTATTCTTAATTTTTTGATTAGTCTCGAACGAACCACCTTGCAGTTTTTTATTATAATTTAAGAAATACCCTTTTGGTTTGTTTATTACAAAATCGCCAACTGTTAATTTAGAATTATCGTTATAAACGGTAATAAAAACCTTGTCGAATTCGCGAATTTGTTGCGAGTTTCCATCAGGTTGAATAGGGATATTATCATCTGAAATGGCAGCTAAAATTGACAGTTCGTTACTTATTTTCCCTGCTAATTGTAGGTTTAAACTAGAATTCATTACTGCATTTTGGCTATTTCCTACGCTTACACCTCGCGAAATATTACCATTTTTTTTAAGTTCGTTAGAATTAAAAAAATCGTCTTTATCGCTAGTGCGATTTATCCGATTAAAAGAAACAGGTTTATTTATTATTCCTGCTTTTGTAACCATATTGTAATCTTTATGATAATATTTTTTTGAAAAGTCGATAGGCAAAGCTCTGTAAGTTACTCTAACTTTTTTATTTTTTAATTCTTTTGCCGAGATAATTATAGCTTTAGCATAATCTATTTTATATAATGAAGTATCAAGTTTTTCGCCGTTTTCTAAAGAAATAATAAAACTACCATCGGCAATACTTAGTGTATCTATTTTAAGTGTATCGGCATTTAGCAAAATATTTTTTATACGAATATTAGAACCGTTTTGCGATAAAGCAAAAAAGGCAGAAAACAAAAACAATATCGATAATAATTTCCTCAAATTTGTATTATAGGTTTTGCTAATAACGACAAAGTTAAAGTAATTAGTATAAAGATAAAATAATTGTAAAAGAAGTCTTACATATACAAGACCATAGTAAATTTACACTTTGTTATTATTGGTGTTAAATAACAGATATTCAATGATATATTAATAGTATGGAAAAGATATTTATATATAGCGTACTAAATAATTTTTAAAATTTGTATGAATTTTATTTAGGATAGTATATATAAAATTAACTTATTTAGGATCTGCTGAAAAACACATAACAGGTTACTGTAAAGTCACTTAACCCAAAACACACTATTGTAAATGTAAACTTTTTAAAACATATGTGCTTATAAGTTTGCATTTACATCTGCATTTCAGAAAATAAAAATCTAATACACCTCAGAGCTTTTCAGAAGACTCTATTTAACTATAACTTTTAATGAGTTTAAGCTATTATCTCTAATAGAATATATATTTATTATATAAAATCCTTTTTCAAGATTTAAATTTACAATATTATTTCCTTTACTAAGATTTTTATTTGTAATAAATACTTGTTGCCCTAAAGTATTACTTACTACAATATTAACTTTATTTTCTTTGTCTGATATTAGATATAAATTATTTGCAAAGAAAGTAGCCGGTATTATATTTTTGTGAGATATTGTAGTTGATGTATCATTTTCGCAATTATCAATAAATATAAAAATATTTTCTTCAGCACCATTGTTAAAACCCTTCATGGAATGATCCGGACAAATTGCAAAATATTTTGGAGTAAACGAAATGCCGTATAAAGAGATAACGGAATCTTCTTCGTAATCTGTTGCCATTAAAGGAAATGTTACTTCTGTAGAATTTATAAATTCTTCAATACTTGCACTATCACCCGACGGAGCAGCAATTCCCCAAACCCATAGGCTATCTCCATTATAACCACGTTCTTGCCATACACTATCAATATATGGCGCACTGTTAATGCAACTTGGTCAAGATGTGCCAAAAAAATCTAAAACAACGGGTTTTCCTAAATCTAATTCGTTGTATAAATTATACTCTGTTCCATAAATATCGTGTTCGCTAAAATCGGGGGCAATAACTTGCGAAAAACTATTTAGAGATATAATAATAAATAAAATTGCGAAAAACTTTTTCATAGTTATAAATTTAGATTTGTAAATATACAAAAAACATTGCATATAGGGGACTTCTAATAATTATTTTCTTACAATAAACAAAATAACGAATAAAGATGTGAGTTAAAATATTTTTGTAATAACGGGTTATTTTAAATAATATTTTAAC
>CAZRWZ010000107.1:0-9354 GCA_964603745.1 uncultured Bacteroidaceae bacterium
AATATTTAACAACTTATAAACTAACAGAGTGAAACCCTGACTTGCGGATTTAAGATATCCTTATAAGTTTGCATTTATAAATGTTGAAATTACAGTTTTATGCTTGCTCTCTAATATTTTTTTAAATTTGGCATTCTTGATTGAATTAGTATTTTTGTATAAAAATAATTGCGAATGAATATTTTAGGAATAATTCCTGCCAGATATGGTTCTACAAGATTTCCGGGTAAACCACTTGTTGATATTGCTGGCAAACCAATGATACAAAGAGTTTACGAACGCTGTTCCATTGCCTTAGAAAATGTTGTGGTTGCAACTGACGATAAACGTATTAAAAAAGTAGTGGAAACATTTGGTGGCAAGGTAATTATGACTTCAAAAAAACATAAAAGTGGCACAGACCGTTGTGCCGAGGCTGCTGATATTTACATTGCAGAAACTAAACAGCAAGTAGATGTTGTTATTAATATTCAAGGCGATGAACCATTTATTTATCCAGAACAAATTAAAAGTTTAGTCGGTATTTTCAAGAAAAAACGTGCACAAATTGGTACATTAGTAAAACCAATTAACAATGCTAAAGATATTTTTGATGAAAACAAACCAAAAGTTGTGCTTAATGCAAAAAAAGAAGCTATTTATTTTAGCCGTTCGCCTATTCCGTTTGTTCGTGGCGAAAAACGCGATAAATGGATAAAACATCAATATTATAAACATATTGGTATTTATGGTTATAGATACGATATTCTAAAAAAAATTACAAAATTAAAACCATCATATCTCGAAAATCTTGAATCTTTAGAACAACTACGTTGGATAGAAAATGGATATTCTATTAGAATTGAAGAAACCGAACACGAAAGTATTTCTATTGATACCCGTAGAGATTTAAAAAAACTAAACGAAGCAGGGCTTTTGTAAATTGCAATTACTACATATTAAAAATACCGATATTTATTTTAACCTTGCGGTTGAAGAATATTTATTGAAAAAAAAATCAGATAATTTTTTCATTATTTGGCAATCAGACAATGCCCTTGTATTTGGTAAACATCAAAATGTTTTTGAAGAAATAAACCTTGCCTTCACACTACAAAATAATATTAATATTGCCAGAAGAATTTCCGGAGGTGGTACTGTTTATCACGATTTAGGTAATGTTAATTTTAGTTTAATTCTTAATAAAGAAAAAGGCACACAAGTTGATTTTAAATATCATACAAAAGTAGTTTTCGATTTTTTAAAATCATTAAATCTTAATGTAAAATATAGCAATAGATACGATTTGTTTATTGATAATAAAAAAATATCGGGTAATGCCGAACATGTTTTTAAAAATAGAGTTTTGCATCATGGAACAGTTTTGTATAATTCTGATTTAGAAAAACTTAAAAAATCTTTAATCGTTTCTGAAAATAAATTCAGCAGTAAATCGATAAAATCTGTAAGTAGCAATGTTGCAAATATTTCAAACTATACAAATTTAAGTTTAGAAGAATTTATTTCTGATTTAAAAATATTTGTTTCTTCATATTTTGATATTAAACATGAAACTAATTTACAAGAAAAAGAAATATCAGAAATTGAAAAACTAAAAAATAATAAATATGCAAATAATTACTGGATAGTTGATTACAGTCCTAAGTTTAATTTTAAAAACAGTTTTAACAACTACACAATTGAGCTGAAAGTTGAAAGAGGAGAAATTACAAATTTTAAATTTTTACCTGATATAGAAAACATCAATAAAATATTTATAAAACAAAAATATTATCCCGAAACAATACTAGAGCTAATTATAGCAAATAGATTAGGCGAAAAATTAGGCATTAATAATAAAGAATTGCTTTTAAACTTTTTTTGATTATTATACTAAGTTTTAGTATTTTGCAGCAATGTTTAAATCCATTGTTATGAATATACTTATTGCACCAATGGCTGCAGCTGCACCAACTGCAGGTCCTTTTTCAAGGGCTAAAGCAATTGCTTTAGAAGCAAAAAAACGAGGACATAATATTGCATTTTGTGCTGCTGAGGAAATGAATTACAAAGCTGTTGACGGAATAAAAAATTACTATTGCCCAATTCCAAAATTATTTGGTAAAGTCCCATTTTCAATTGCAAAAAGAATACTACCAATAATTCAAAAACTTAAACTACAAGAGAAAAAAGAAGTTAAAAGTTTTGAGCAAGTTTTATTTATTTCGGGAGCAATAACGGGTAATTTTTTTGCAAAAGATGTTTCTTGGATTAGAAAAGCAATTCAAAATTTTAAGCCTGATGTAGTTTTTGCAGAATTCAGACCAGCAGCAATTGTTGCCGCTAAATTAGAAAATATAAAAGTTGTAACAGATTACAGTTTTCCTACTCAAAAAGAATATGCTTCGTCGCCAGAATACAGCAAAAATGTTAAAGCATTTCTAAAAAATAATAATCTGCCAAAAATAGAATCTGTTTTAGATATTTTTAATTGGGCAGACGAAAAAATTGTTGTTAGCTCACCCAACTTAGAACCATTAAAACAAGAGAATATTCATTTTGTTGGTCCACTTTTTTCTTTCGATAAAACAAATGTAGAAAAAGGAATGAACAATATTATTTTCTATATGGGTTCGGGAACAATTAGTGCGATAAAAACAATTGAACTTGCAGAAAAAGCTTTTAAAGATACTGAATATCAGGTTTATATTGCCTCGTCAATAAAAAACAAGAAAAGTAAATACGAGAATATACACATACAAACAAGATTTGATTTTAGCAAACTTATGCCTAATTGTGTGGCTTTTATAAATCATGGAGGACAAAATAGCATTATGACAGGTTTGGTTTATGCCGTGCCTCAAATTATTTTTCCCGGAAAAGTTTTTGAAAGAAAATACAACGCAAGTTCTATCGAAAAAATTAAAGCAGGTTTTTATTTTAATGAAGATGATTTTAATGTTGGTAAAATAATTTCAAGTATTAATAAGTTTGAATCAGATTCGAGTTTTAAATCAAATTCAGAAAAAGTTGGCAATGATTTACTAAAATTAGGTGGAGTTTCTAAACTTGTAGATATTTTAGAAAATTACTCTTGAATATAAACCCGCTTTACCCTTCGAGATATACTCGTAAGAATTTCATAAGGTATTGTTTTTAATTGTTTTGCAATTTTTTCAATAGTATATTCATTATTAAAAATAATAACGTCATCACCTTCTTTGGCATTAATATTTGTAATATCAACCATAGTCATATCCATACAAATATTACCAATTACATTAACCAATTTGCCGTTAATTAACACTTTGCCAACGCCATTGCTTAAAGCACGGTTCATTCCATCGGCATAGCCAATTGGGATTATTGCAATTTTGCTGTCTTTTTCAAGTTTTCCTTTTCGGTTATAGCCTACAGTTTCGTTTTTGCTAACAGTTTTAATTTGCGTAATAGTTGTTTTTAACGAATTAACATACTGTAATTTATTCATATTTGTACCAAAACCATAAAGTCCTATACCTAAACGCACCATATCGAATTGTGCATTTTCAAAGCGTTCAATTCCATTAGAATTAAGTATATGAACTAAAGTATTTATATTTAATCCAATTTTTATTTTGTCGGATATTTGCTTTAAATTGTTAATTTGTGCATTTGTGAAATCATCAGAATTTTCATCTTCGCTAGAAGCCAAATGAGAAAAAATTGAATTTACTTTTATCGCAGGTCGTTTTTTAAGTTCCGAAATTAATTCGTCAATTTCCTCAGTTTCAAAACCTAAACGCTTCATTCCTGTATCTATTTTAATATGAACAGGTGCCGAAACTAAGCCGTTTTTTCGCACAACTTTATGATATGCTTTTAAAATCCTGAAATTATAAATTTCTGGTTCAAGCTGATAATCAATTAATATTTCAAAACTACGTTCATCAGCATTCATTACCATTATTGGCAAATCAATACCAGCTTTTCGTAGTTCTACACCTTCATCGGGATAAGCAACAGCTAAGTAATCGGCTCTATGATATTGTATTGTTTTAGCAATTTCGTACATTCCGCTTCCGTAAGAAAAAGCTTTTACCATTACCATTAATTTTACATTTGGTTTTAGCAAGGATTTATAATAATTTAAATTATCAACTAAAGTACTTAAGTTTATTTCAAAAATAGTTTCGTGAACTTTTTCTTGTAATATATTAGAAATTAATTCAAACTGAAATTTCCTTGCTCCTTTAAGTAAGATATCCTCTTTTTTAAAATTTGCTTTATTAAAGTTTGAAATAAAATCGTCTGTGGTGTTATAAAACTCTGAGTTATCAGCAAATTTATCGGTATAATTACTTATAATATCGCCTATTCCAATAAATCTATCAATTTGTTTTTTTCTAACAAGCTCCGAAATTTCGGAATAAAGTGCATTGTCATTTTTTCCACTTTGTATAATGTCAGATAAAATTAGTGTTTTTTTAGTATTTTTATTTTGTTGGTGCAAAAAATCAATTGCAATTTCTAACGAACTTAAATCGGAGTTGTAATAATCGTTTATAATTAAACATTTGTTAACTCCATCTTTTAATTCCATACGCATTGCCACTGGGTGTAATACCTCCATTCTGTTTGCAATACCTTGATTATCAACTTTTAAAATCAATAATAAACACCATGCGTTTATTGCATTTTCTATTGATGCCTCATCGGTAAAGGGTATTGTTATTGATATTTCTTTGGCTTTGTAAACGGCAGTTAGTTTTGTTGTATTACTGCTTTTTTCAATATTTTTTATTTGTAAATCGGCATTTGTTTTTCTCGACCATGTAAATAATTTATTTTCATAATCGAATTCTTTTTCTGTTTTTATTTGTATGTCGATAAGCTGGTAATCTTTACAATAAACCACTAAATCGCTATCAGTAAAAAGCTTTAGTTTTTCAGAAATTTTATGTTTGTAGTCTATAAAATTTTCTTGATGAGCTTCTCCTATATTACTAAAAATACCAATATTTGGTTGTATAAGTTTTTGCAATTTATTCATTTCTGAGGGTTCAGAAATTCCTGCTTCAAAAATTGCCAATTCAGTATTTTTGTTTAATTGCCATACCGAAAGTGGCACACCAATTTGCGAGTTAAACGATTTTGGACTGCGAACTAAATTATAATCAGATTTTAATAAGTCAAACAACCATTCTTTGATAATTGTTTTTCCGTTGCTACCGGTTATCCCGATAACAGGAATATCAAATGTGTTTCTATGGAATTCGATTATTTTATGTAATGCAACAATTGTGTCTGCAACAAGTAAAAAATTACTTTTGCTATATTTTTGAATATTATCGGGCAATTCGCTTACAATAAAATTACGAACCCCTTTTTTATGCAAATTTTCTATGTATTTATGCCCATTATGGCGTTTACCAACAATAGCAATAAATACAGAATTGTGATAATCGCTAATTGTTCTACTATCAATAATAATATCAGTTATTGTATCTAAACCTTTACCAAATAGCTCAGATTTAGTGATTTCTGCAAATTTACTTAATGAATATGCCATAAATAGTTTGTTATAAGAGGACTTCTGTTTAATTATTTTATAATAAACAAAAATAATAAATAATACCGATTAGTAATCTAAATTACCGATAAATTAGCTTCTATTTTTATAAATAGGGTCTGCTGAAAAGCTCTGAGGTGTATTAGATTTTTATATTCTGAAATGCAGATGTATATACATACCTCAAATTGAAGAAGATAAAAATATGATGTGCCTCAGAGCAAGTATAAAACTATGATTTTAACATTTGTAAATGACCATTTTTCAAACAAGCATAACGCAGAAATCGGACTTTATAGACAGACACTAAATAGATTAAGGGTAAGTTCTAAAAGATATTGATTGGTATTAAAACAAAAAAGCGGCTTAAGCCGCTTTTTTAAATATATAATGTTGTGTGTTACAATCCTAAAAACCTAGTAATTCTCATTGTATCAACAGGGTTTATACAAACTACAGGTATTTCTAAATTATTTGCTATTAATTGTTGCTCTTCGGCACCAAAAATATAATCGTTAAATCCAATATCTTTAGTAATAACAATTGCAATAATATCTGCTTCAATATATCTGGCAAAATCTAAAACTTGTTTAGTGAAAGAACCATTTGCCATAGAAGTAGTAATTTGATAATTAATATCTTTTCCTTCTAAATATTTTTTAGCAAACGATAAATTATTATTAATTTTTTTCATTATTAATTCATCACTATTATTAGGAACAAATATATGAACTTTGGAATTAAAGAATTTTGCTAAATCAGAAACGTAATTTAGTTTCTGTTTACTTTCTTTTCTAAAATCAACAGGAAATACAATATTGTTGTATTCTTCATTTTTAGGTGGTCCTTGAACAATAATAAATGGAGTGTCGCTACTTGCAATTACTTTTAAAGCCCAACTACCTGTAATTTTCTGCATTCCTTGAATACCATGAGTACCCATTAAAACTAAAATAGCATTAATTTCTTCAGCAGCTTCATCAATTGATTTAAAAATACTACCTTCTTTAATCATTATATCAACATCAAAGTCGTATTTTTCTTTAATTTGCTTTTTGCTTCTTTCTAATTCTATTAATGCTGTTTCTTTTGTTTTGTCATTTTTAACAACATTTAAAAGAACAATTCTTCCTTTATTATTATTAGTTTTAATAAATGTTAACGCATGCAATAAAGCATTATTTGTTACATAAGTAAAATCCCAAGGGACTAAAATTGTTTTTGTATCTGCCATAGTAATATTTTTTTAAGTGCTCTAAATTAGATAAAATATTATAATCTACCAATTGATTTTTTTAAAAAATAATAAAATAAGTATTTATTAATAATTATTATACTTTTGCAAAAGTATAAAAAAATTTGAAATATGAGTTTAAAAGCAGGAATTGTTGGCTTGCCAAATGTTGGAAAATCAACACTATTTAATTGTTTATCAAATGCTAAAGCCCAATCGGCTAATTTTCCTTTTTGCACAATAGAACCAAATGTAGGTGTTATAACTGTACCCGACGAAAGAATTGCAAAATTAGTTGAAATAGATAATCCGGCTAAGGTAATTCCAACAACAATTGACATTGTTGATATTGCAGGTTTAGTAAAAGGAGCAAGTAAGGGAGAAGGTTTGGGTAATAAATTTCTTGCAAATATTAGAGAAACAGATGCAATAATTCATGTTCTACGATGTTTCGATGACGATAATATTACGCATGTAGATACTACAATAGACCCAGTTAGAGATAAAGAAATTATTGATATAGAGCTTCAATTAAAAGATTTAGAAACAGTTGAAAACAGAATTGCAAAGGTTGAAAAACAAGCAAAAACTAATAAAGATAGAGATGCTTTAAAGCATTTTGAACTTTTATCAACAATAAAAGAGGTTTTGTTGCAAGGAAAATCTGTTAGAGAAATTGAGTTTGACGAAGTAGATGCAGAAATTGTTAAAACTTTTGAGCTACTTACACATAAACCTGTAATGTATGCATGCAATGTAGATGAAGCATCTGTTGTAAAAGGAAATAATTATACCGAAAAAGTTAAAGAAGCTATAACAGATGAAAATTCCGAAATATTAATAATATCGGCACAAGCTGAATCTGAAATTGCTGAACTTGAAGACGAAGAAGAACGAACTATGTTTTTAGACGATTTGGGTTTAAAAGAAAGTGGAGTAAGCAAACTTATTAAATCTACATATAACTTATTAAATTTAGAAACTTTTTTCACAACAGGAAAAGACGAAGTTCGTGCTTGGACTTATAAAAAAGGCACACAAGCACCTAAAGCCGCAGGAATAATTCACACCGATTTTGAAAAAGGTTTTATTCGTGCACAAGTAATAAAATTTAACGATTACATTGAATTTGGTTCGGAACAAGCTATAAAAGATGCCGGAAAATTATCAATAGAGGGTAAAGAATATATAGTTCAAGATGGTGATATAATGCATTTTAGATTTAATGTGTAAGTTAAAATATCTTAAACTGATATAAAACATAAAAAAAAATAATATTAATAAATATATTTGTGTGTTTAAAAGAATAGAATAATGAAAAATACAGCATTTACTAAGTATCATATTGAATTAGGTGCAAAAATGGCAGAATTTGCCGGTTATAATATGCCCATTCAATACACAGGGATTAACGACGAACATATAACAGTTCGTAAGAAAATTGGAGTTTTTGATGTTTCTCATATGGGAGAATTCTGGGTAAAAGGACCAAAAGCTTTTGAATTTGTTCAAAAAGTTACAACAAACGATGTTGCTGCTTTAACTAATGGCAAGGTGCAATATTCAGCTTTTCCAAATGGAAAAGGTGGTTTAGTCGACGATTTATTAGTATATAAAATAAATGATGAAACTTATTTATTAGTTGTGAATGCAGCAAATATAGATAAAGATTGGGCACATTGTTCAGCAATAGCTGCTGATATGGGATTGCAAGTTGGAAAAGATTTGTATAATGCTTCTGACGAAATTGCACAACTTGCAATTCAAGGACCATTGGCACTAAAAGCAATGCAAAAACTTACTGATACTCCTATTGAGGATATGGAATATTACACCTTCAAAAAAATAGATGTTGCAGGAATTAAAGACGTAATATTCTCTACAACAGGTTATACCGGCTCGGGCGGATGCGAAATTTATATCGCAAACAAAGATGCCGACAAACTTTGGAAAGCCGTTTTTGAAGCAGGAGAAGAATTTGGTATTAAACCTATAGGATTAGCAGCACGTGATACTTTACGTTTAGAAATGGGATTCTGCTTATATGGAAATGACATAGACGATACTACTTCTACAATTGAAGCAGGTTTAGCTTGGATAACTAAATTTGTTGAAGGAAATAATTTTATTGATAGAGAATTGTTTGAAACACAAAAAGAAGAAGGTGTTACTCGTCGTTTAAAAGGATTTGAAATGATTGATAAAGGAATTCCAAGACATCATTACGAAGTTGTAAATGCCGAAGGCGAAAATATTGGTGTTGTAACTTCCGGAACAATGTCTCCAATGATGAAAAAAGGTATTGGAATGGCTTATCTAGCAAAAGGATATTGGAAAATTGATACAGAAATATTTATAAAAGTTAGAAATAAACAATTAAAAGCTAAAATTGTTAAATTACCAATTTACAAAAGCTAATGAAACTTATAAATATAGGGGACTTATAATAATTAGGGTCTGCTGAAAAACACGTAACAGGTTATTATAAAGTTACTTAAACTAAAACATATGCTATTGTAAATGCAAACTTTTTAGAACATATGTACTTATAAGTTTGCATTTACAAATGTTAAAATCATAGTTTTATGCT
>CAZRWZ010000108.1:0-9309 GCA_964603745.1 uncultured Bacteroidaceae bacterium
TTTTTATGAATTAAAAAAATGATTGCACAAAAATTGCACATATTGCACAATAAAAGAACCTAATTATGGTAGATAAATTTGAAATTGGCGGTAAAAAACAACAGCTATAAGTAGGGTCTACTGAGAAACGCATAACAGGTTGTTATAAAAATACTTAAACTAAAATACGCTATTGTAAGTACAAACTTTTTAAAACATATATGCTTATAAGTTTGCATTTACAAATGTTAAAATCATAGTTTTATGCTTGCTCTGAGGCACATCATATTTTTATCTTCTTCAATTTGAGGTATGTATATACATCTACATTTCAGAAAATAAAAATCTAATACAGCTCAGAGCTTTTCAGCAGACCCTATTTAGAGCTTGTCTATAAAGTCAAGAGATTGAACTATAAAGTTCGAGTTCAAAGCCTGTCCCGATTTGTTTCGGGGGCGTGTGAAGAATTTAAACCACAGAATACAAAGGTATTTGAGGATTTAAATTTTGAGCAACAACGCAGAAATCAGACTTTATAGACAGACACTATTTAGCTTGAACAACTAGCATTAGGATCAATTTCTACTTTTTTTGTAGGATCTATTGTTTTATTTCTTTCGTTTAGTGCAGTAATAACACTTGCAGCTAAAGTTTTAAATGCTTTTCCTGTAATAGAATTTTCATCTAAAGCAGCAGGCTCTCCATTATCGCCACCTTCTCTAATACTTTGTACAATAGGTATTTGTCCCAAGAAATTAACTCCACGTTCGTCGGTTAATTTTTTAACTCCGTCTTTTCCAAAAATATAGTATTTATTATTTGGTAATTCTTCTGGAGTAAAATATGCCATATTCTCTATCATACCTAACAGAGGTACATTAATGCTATCGTTTTTAAACATGCTAATTCCTTTAATAGCATCAGCAATAGCAACTGGTTGTGGTGTGCTAACAATTACAGCTCCTGTAACAGAAAGTGTTTGAACCATAGTTAAGTGAATATCGCCTGTTCCCGGAGGTAAATCAATTAGCATATAATCTAATTCGCCCCAACTTGCATCGTTTATTAATTGTTTTAGTGCATTTGTTGCCATTGCCCCACGCCATATAAGTGCATCGTCAGGATTAACAAAGAAACCTATCGAAAGCATTTTAACTCCGTAGTTTTCTACCGGAATTATCATATCTTTTCCGTTAATTTTTTCTAACATTGGACGTGCCGATTCCATTTTAAACATTTTTGGAACAGATGGTCCGTACACATCGGCATCTAAGATAGCCACTTTTGCTCCTGTTTTTGCAAGTGCTACGGCTAAATTTACTGCTACAGTAGATTTTCCTACTCCGCCTTTTCCAGAAGCAACTGCAATAATGTTTTTCACATTCTTAAGTGGATTTTCTGTTTCAACTTTCATTGCTTGCACCGGAACTTTTCCTGCGGTTTTAATATTTACAATTGCATCGCTACCAACAATTGCTTTAATTGTGGCTTCGCAAGCTTTCATTAGCGATTTTTCAAATGGGTTATTTGCAGTAGGAAAAACTAATGTGAAACTTATAGTTTTTTCTTCTACTGTTAAATCTCCAACCATATTTAACGAAACAATATCCTGATTTTTTTCGGGATATCTCACTTTCCCAAGTGCTTCTAATATTTGTTCTCTTGTATAAGACATTTTAATTAATTTTATAATTAAATAGTTTTTATCAAATATTGTTCCAATAGCTCAAATAGCCTATCTTTTTTAATTGGTTTTGACAAATAGTCATTAAAACCGGAACTTAAGATTTGCTCTTTTTCGTTTAACATAGCAAATGCTGTTTGTGCAATTATTGGAATATCCTTGTTTTTAGTTCTTATTTGTTTTGTTATTTCATATCCATCTATATCGGGCAATTGAATATCTAAAAGTATTAAATCAAATTGTTGATTTTTATTAAATAATTCTACAGCGGTTTTGCCTCTTTTACAATGTGTTACAATAGAGCCTTTTTCCTCAAGCAATTCAATCATAAGCAATGCCGAAGACATATCATCTTCTACTAACAATATTTTTCTTTTATCTAAATTAATTTTGTGTGTTTTAACAATAATTTTCTTTGGGGTTTCTGTTTTAATAAGTTCCTTGTTATAAGGAAGTTCTAGAAAAAAGCTTGAACCTTTATTTAATTCTGATTCTACATAAATAGTTCCGTCTAATATTTCAGCTAAATTTTTAGATATGGTTAATCCAAGTCCTGTGCCGCCATATTCTCTAGATATTTTTTCGTCGGCTTGTCTAAATCTTGAAAAAATAAATTGTTTGTGTTCTTTTGTTATGCCAATACCGGTATCTTTTATGCAAATTATTATTTTATTATTAGTTTTTTGATACGATAGTTCTATCAAACCTTTATGAGTAAATTTTATAGCATTGTTAATTAAATTTGCTAAAATTTGTTTTATGCGATTAATGTCGGAGTATAAAATAATATGTTCGTCTTCGTCACATTTTAATATATTAAATTTAATTTCAGTGATATTATTAAATTGAAGCGAATATTCTTTGTGTATTGATTCTAAAATTTTACATAAATCAAATTTTTCTTTCTTAATATTTATTTGCCCTGCTTCTATTTTAGATATATCAACAATATCATTAATTATATTTAACAAGTTATTTCCTGATGTTCTAATAAGATTTGTATATTTTAACTTTTTTTCTGATGATAAATCTTCATTTTCCAGTAAATCGGAAAAACCTATTATTGTATTCATTGGCGAACGTATTTCGTGCGACATATTTGCCAAAAATGCCGATTTTAACCTGTCCGATTCTTCAGCTTTATCTTTTTCTATTTCTAATTCAAATGTTTTTTCTTTTACTAATTCTTCTAAGTTTTCTTTATGTTTTCTTAGTTCTTCTTCAATTTCGTATTGTTTTGTTAAATCAAAATCGAGACTAAAGAATATTTGCTCGCCTTCGTTATCGAATAAGCTTGTATGAATTGAATAAATAACAATTTTTTTATCATCATTGTCAAATAATACTTGTTGTCCGGAACGAAGAAATTCTCCTGTTGTTTTGTTAATTATTGCTTGTTTAACAGCCTCTTCAATTAATTTAATACAATTTTTGCAGATATAAATATCGTTTAATCTTTGCCCTATTGCTTCTTTTGAAGTAATTCCAAAAATTTCATTGCCGGCATCGTTCCAAAAGAATATTTCTAAATTTTTATTGTAACCTCTAATTGCAACTTTTGGCATTACTTGCATTATTTTGCGATATCGTTCTTCTAATAATTTATTTTTTTTATGTTCTTCGTCACGACTTATTATCAAATCTTGTAAATCATTATATATAACCTCTATTGTATCCATAAGGTTTTCAAAGGGTTCGGGGATTTGCTTTTTTCTAAAATCTAATTTTTTCAGGCGTTCTTTTGGCCAAGTCATATCAGAAAATAAATCGAATAATGTTTCTGAACTAGTTGTAATTATATCTTTTAATTCTTTATTTTCTTGTAATAAATATTGCACTAAATCTTGTAAGTCTTCTGTCCTTTCGGGTAACTTAAACTCGGTATCAATTCTTTTTTCAAACTTTAGTTTTTGTTTGTTTTTATGCCTATATATTGTTGTGTATGCATCTTCAATTGTGTCAACCACAATTATTTTTTGCTTTTCTTTAAACAGCAATCTTCCCAGTTTTACAAGGATACTATTTTTTTTATTTAATCCACAAAAAATCAATAAGTGCATATCATAAATATGCTCTTTTAGCCATCTAATAAACACTTTACTAGCATTGCCAGAGCTAGCCTCATAATTAGTAAAATCGTGTATTCTATAATATTTTTTATTTTTTAATATTTCGGGATATATTTCGTTATCAAATTTATCAAATGCCATTGATATACCTTTGGCATCTGCTATGCCTAAGGGTTTGCTAGTTATAATATCTTCGCCATCAAATTCCATATAAAATTTTGATGTAGAATTATTAAATTTAAATGTTATTGTATATTTTCCATCTATTTTGTTAAAATGCTTGTTTACATACTCAATATTTACTGATAGAAATGAGTTGTAAAATTTGTAGGCATCTTTTTCGGTTATAAAAAATTTAAGTAAAAATTCTTTAATAAAATGGCTAGATGCGGTTAATGCAATTTTTATTAAAGGGCTTGTACCAACAACAAGTATTCCTCCTAAATTTTGATATAATTTTATTTTTGAAAAAATATAATTTACAGCATCAAGTTTTGGTCGTTTTAGTTTAGAAATATCGTTTATAAAATAGATTTTTTGTTTTGGGTGTATATTTTCGGCTTTTATTAAAATATTTGTAATTATTTTTTCTATACTTTTAGCATCAGACTCTTTTAAATTCCCTATACTTCTTATTTTAAATAGGTTATAATCCACTTGATTAAAATACACTTCGTAAGTTTTGTCTTTAGAAATATATTGTAAATCTTGCGTATTAATATTTAAATCTTGCTTTATCGTCATTATGCAATATGTTATTAAAATATTTTATTTGTAGAGCTTCTCAAGTTTTCATAGAATGTATCAGATATTAAATTTTTACTTTTTGCTGCTGCCACTGCCAACTTGTCACAAACTTCGTTTTCTTTAATATTATTATGTCCTTTTATCCAAGTAAGTTTTACATTATGTTTTTCGTAAATATCAAGAAATCGTAACCATAAATCTGAGTTTTTTTTGTCTTTAAACCTTTTTTGTTTCCAATTATAAACCCATTTGTTTTCAACTGATTCTACAACATATTTCGAATCAGAAAAAATCTCTACATCACTGTTTTCGTTTTTCAGTGTTTCTAGCGATACAATAACCGCTAATAACTCCATTCTGTTATTGGTTGTTAATTTATATCCTTGCGAAAGTTCTTTTCTGTAATTGCCTGAAATTAGAACTATTCCATAACCACCGGGACCTGGATTTCCAAGAGCTGAACCATCGGTATAAATTGTTATTTTATCCATTAATGCTTAATCCTGTGTTAGACATAAAAAGTTTAATTGCTATTGATAAAAGAATAATACCAAATATTTTTTTCATTATAGCAATACCTCCTTGTCCTAAAAACTTTTCTATAAAAACTGTGCTTTTTAACACTATAAAAACAACTAGCATATTTAAAAATACTGCAATTCCAATATTTAGGGTTGAGTATTCTGCTTTTAATGATAATAATGATGTAATGGAACCAGCTCCTGCAATTAATGGAAATGCTAAAGGTACAATTAAAGAACTTTTTTTCTTGCTTCCATCTTCAACAGGGTCATTTTTAAATAATTCTATACCTAAAATCATCTCTAATGCTAGTGCAAATAAAATAAAAGAACCTGCTATTGCAAAAGATTTTATATCAACACCAAAAATATTTAAGATTGATTTTCCTACAAAAAGAAAAGCTATTAAAGTTAAAAATGCAACCAAAGAAACCTTAAAAGCATCAATATTACCATGTTTCTTTTTTAAATCAATAATAATTGGCACTGAACCTATTATATCAATTACGGCAAATAATACCATAAATGCTGAAAATATATCAAGTAAGTTGAATTCCATGATTTTTTTTTTGCAAAGTTACACTATTTTTTATTAATTTTTTAATGCTCAAAAGTCATTCAAAAATATTAATTTTGAAAAAAATTATGAAATCTATGTTAAAACGTATAATTTTAATTTATTTAATTTTTCCTGTATTAGTTTTTTCTCAGCAAATTACTGATACTATCATTATAAATAAAAATAATTCGCCATTTTATATTACTAAAGATTATTTTGTGCCAGATACAAGTATTCTACTAATTGAAAAAGGGGCAGAAATTATATTGTCGGATTCGGTAAATATTACTGTACTCGGAAAATTAAATGTAAATGGTTCTAAAAAACACGCCGTTATTTTTAAAACAAAAAACGATTCAATTTCTTGGGGAAGAATAATTATAAAAACTAAAGAGAAAGCAAAAATTAGATACGCAAATTTTGTAAATGGAGCAATAAGTGCTTATAACACAAATGTTTATATTGCAAATTCTAATTTTTATTTCTACAGTACAAGAAAATTCGATGGTTGGGCAATTTATTACTCACACAACACACAGTCGTATTTTTTTAATAATAAGATAATTAACTATTCAGGAAGATATGTTGGCGAGGGAATAAATATTAATAATGGACAAATTTATTGTGCTAATAATTATATAGAAAAAATTCCTGATGCTATTGAGCTAACAAACACAACAAATAGTTTTGTTATAGGCAATTTTATAAAATATTCTTGGGACGATGCAATTGATATTAACGGTTGCCAAAATCTAGAAATAAAAAATAATACAACATTGTTTATTGATGATAAAGCAATAAGTATTGGCAGAAATAATTTATTAAGCTCCGATATTAAAATTGAAGAAAATTTTATTAGAAAAGCCAAATTTGGTTTATCAATTAAAGATTCATCAAATGTTAAAATATCAAGAAATATTATTGCTAATACGAAAACGGCTCTACAATTATATCAAAAAAATGAAAATACCGGTGGCGGATATGCTATTTTAAAAAACAATATTTTTATAAATAACAATCAACAATTTAGCATTGATACCTTATCTGAAATAAGTGTAACAAACTGTATATCTAACAAAGAGGACTATGGGTTAAGCAAGTTTAATTTATCTGTTGATACTTTAAATTACACGGTCTATACTAAAGACAGTATTGATTCTGACGAGTTTTATAGGCTAAATCTTTTAGATAAGGATACAATTATATCTGAATCTACAATTCCTGTAATGTTTATACAAACATTTCCAAAAGTAATTATTGACGATGAAAGAATATCTGCAAAATACAAAATCTATAATGATGAAATTAAAATAAATTCAGGAAAACTATCAATAGAAATAAGAGGGTCAAATTCAGCTATATTCCCTAAAAAATCGTATGGCATTTCGTTAAATAAAAAGCAAAATATTTTGGAAATGCCAAGCTCAAAAGATTGGGTTTTATATGGTCCGTGGTACGATAAATCTTTTCTTAGAAATGCTGTTGCTTATTCTGTAGGAAATAAATTAGATATTAAATCTCCTGAATTTAGATTTATACAATTATATATAAATGGCCAAAAAAAAGATTTGTATTTGCTTGTGCAAAAAATAAAACGAAGCAAAAGCTTTGTTAATGTAGAGAAAACAAATTCTACAGATGTTGATGGGGGATATATATTTAAAATAGACAAAGGTACTGGGTCAAATTCGTGGGTAAACCTTTGTACATCAGATAGCAGTGAGGATATTAACTATTATACTCACTATCCAAAACCCCAAAATATTACCCAAAACCAACAAGAATATTTAAAGAATTATATCAAAAATTGTGAGAAAAATTTGTATAAAAAACACATAAAATTAAACGCAATAGATATTAATTCTTTTGTTGATTATGTATTAGTTTCGGAATTAATGAAAAATTTTGATGCCTATAGAACAAGTATATACTTTTATAAATATAAAAATAATAAAAAACTTTATATAGGTCCTATCTGGGATTTTAATATAAGTTCAGGAAATTGTTATCTTATAGATTTTAACAATTATAAATATTTTGTTTTCGACAGTAATAAAGAAAATCAAAGATACATTGCAAGTTGGTGGTATAACCTATTGTTGAATAAAAAATTTGCTAAACTATTAAGAACTCGTTGGAAAACCCTTAGAAAAAACGATTTAAGCAATGCTGAGATAGCAAACCTTGTAGCAAATCTTAATAACGAAATATTAAGTTATACCGATTATCAACAAATAGAATTTTTAACAACTTGGCTAATTAATAGGGCAACTTGGCTCGATAAAAATATTAAGAACATTAATAATACAGCAAAAAAATATTATACCGTAAAGAAAAACTAAATTTATAATTATGTTGAATATTGCATTATTTGGAGCTCCTGGAGCTGGTAAAGGAACACAATCGGAATATATAATTAAAAAATATAAACTTTTTTACATTTCTACAGGAGATTTATTAAGAAAAGAAATTGCTAACAAAACAAAATTAGGTTTAGAGGCTAAAAATATAATTGCTTCCGGAGGATTAGTATCCGATGAAATAATTGTTCAAATAATTGAAAAAACTATTAAAAACAACTCCGATGCAAACGGATTTTTATTCGATGGTTTTCCTAGAACATACATACAAGCATATATTTTAGACGGCTTAATGATAAAACTTCATACCTCGCTAAACTGTTTGATAAACATAGAGGTTAGTAATAAAGAATCTTTAAAACGATTATTATTACGTGGCAAAAAATCGGGCAGAAGCGATGATAATGAAGTTGTTATAAAGAACAGGTTAAAAGAATATAAAAATAAAACATTACCTGTACGTAATTTTTACAAATCGAGAAAAATATTGTTTAATGTAAACGGAGAGCAGAAAATAGAACAAATAACCTTTGAGATAGATAAAATTATTAAATCAGAATTAAACAAAAAAATGTTAAATATCGTACTCTTTGGATACCCCGGTTCTGGCAGAGGGTCTCAAGGTAAAGCTTTAGCAGAAAAATATGGTTTAGAATATATTGCTACAGGAAATATGCTTGATGAAGAAATTACCAAAAATTCTAAAATAGGTAAAAAAATAAAAAAATTATATGAAAATGGCGATTTAGTACCAGATGAAATTGTAGTTCCTTTAATTGAAAAAAAGATAGAAAATACAAAAAATGCAAAAGGTTTCATCTTTAAAGGATTTCCTAGAACACTTGTGCAATCGTATATTTTAGATGGTATGTTGCAAAAACATGATTCGTCAATAACAAAAATAATAGATATTGATGTGCCTGTTTTGGAACTAATAGAACGACTAGACAGAAGAAGCAAAACCGACAGAAGAATGTCTTACGATTCAAGCACAAGTAAAATAGTGAAACGATTACACGAACACGAAGAAAAAACTATTCCTGTAATAGAAAAATATAAACAACTGCACGAAGTTGTAAAAATTGATGGACGTGGGAAATTTAACGAAGTATTTAATCTGATTTCTACTGAAATAGAAACTGGGTTTAAGAATTTAAGATAATAGGAATTTACATAAGTAGGGTCTGCTGAGAAATACACAACAGGTTATTGTAAAACCACTTAAGCTAAAACACGCTATTGTAAGTGCAAACTTTTTAAAATATATGTGCTTATAAGTTTGCATTTACAAATGTTAAAATCATAGTTTTATGCTTGCTCTGAGGTACATCATATTTTTATCTTCTTCAATTTGAGGTATGTATATACATCTGCATTTCAGAAAATAAAA
>CAZRWZ010000109.1:0-9258 GCA_964603745.1 uncultured Bacteroidaceae bacterium
GCCGATAAAAGTTAATTATTTTGCAAATACAAAAACGCTTTATAAGCGTTTACAACACCTCCTGTTATTGATAAATCGCCAAATAAAACTTTAGTTTTTACATCTTCATTAGGCAAATATACTTGTTTATCGCCTAAATCTGATACAGATTTCATCATTGCTTCTTTAATTTGTGTTGCCGATTTTTCGGGAAAATAAGACCACAACAAAGCTGCTACACCGCTTACCACAGGAGCCGAAAAACTTGTTCCGCTGGCTACACTGTATTTGTTTTTTGGAGCTATTGATATTACATCAACACCAGGTGCAAAAAAATCGACTGTTGTTTTTCCGTAATTACTAAAAATGGCAGGTAAATGCTTTTTTGCTTTCATTTGATTTGCACCTACTGCTATAAAATTTTCTATAGTAGTAGTTTTTGCTAATTTTTTTATGGGATAATGCACTATTGTATCGTTATTTTCCGATTCGTTTCCTGCTGCATGAATTAGCAAAACATTGTGGTCTGATGCGTATTTTAGTGCATTCCAAACTTTATAGGCATGTGGCGAAAAATCTTTTCCAAAACTCATATTTATGATGTTTGCTCCATTATCAACGGCATATTTTATTGATAATGCAACATCTTTATCGTATTCGTCGCCATCAGGTACAACTCTTATTGTCATAATTTTAACACTGTCGGCAACTCCATCAACACCTAAATTATTATTTCTTATTGATGCAATAATTCCTGCTCCAAAACTTCCGTGCTCTGGTGTTGGTCCTGTAACATCATTATTACCGTAATTTGTGTCAGAAAAATCATTTAAATTGTCACCAATAATTTCTTTTCTTGGGTAGAAATCTTTATTCAACTGATAATTGACCTCATCTGAAACATAGTTAAAATATGATTTTATTTCTTTAATATTTGTGTTGTGCTTATATAAATACAGCATAAAATCTTTTGCACTGTTTACATTTTCATCGGTTGTAGATATTTTTTTTATATCAGATTCTGTAAAATTATCATTTTTTAAATAATCTGATAATATTGCTTTTGATGCATTTATATTGTTTACAAACCCCTTAATATTATTATACATTGTGTTTGATTCGTTAAATTCTTTATTATACGAATTTTCTATTTTCTTATAAAGTTTATATTCCTCTAATTCATCTCCCGAAAAATCTGTTTCTTTTTTGTTTTCAAATTTTTTTTCGAGGGTTCGTAGCATTCGTGTTTTTTCGAGTGGTGCTTTGTTTAAATCTTTTCCTTTGCTGTTTCCAATAAAATTCCAACCATAAATATCATCAATATATCCATTTTTATCGTCATCAATTCCATTGTTAGGAATTTCATTGGCATTTATCCATATTCGTCCTTTTAAATCTTCGTGTTTTATATCAACCCCGCCGTCAATCATTGCAACAATAATTGTTTTTTTTGCCGGCTTGCCTTGTAATAATTCTGTATATAATTTATCAACTGATGCTCCTGCAATTTTATCAGATTTTAAATCTTTATTATACCAATTTATATTTCTTTTATTAAACGAATCTAGATTTGATTTTGCATCATCTTGTGCAAAAACTAAATTAGCACTAAATAAAATAACAATAATAAGTGTTTTATACATTTTATCTTTTTTTTATATTTAATTTTCTTACGCTTGCGGCAAACAGAACTGAGCTTGCGAGCTAAACGAAATTAAACATTTGTTTTTTGAATTATATCTCGTCTTTCTTGAGGCGAGCTTATTAATCTTTTTAAAATTATGTGTTTTGCCTTCTTTTCAAAAAATAAGTACACAAATATACTTATTATTATTAAAATTATTAAATATATGTAAAAGTCTATGCCTATTAATTTTTCTTTGTTTAAAAATTTAGAAAAAACAATAAACAATGGCCATTGCAATATATATACAGAATAGCTTGCATTTCCTAATAAAACAAGCATCTTGCTTCCTAACAATCTCGTTAATAAAGATTTATCTATTGCTAAACCTGCAACTATTAAGAAAAATACAGGGGCTAATAATCCATTATGAACATAAGCTTTTATAGGATTATCTGTTAAAAAAACAGCAAAAAACATAATAATACCAATTGAATATAAAATTTTAGGATATAATTTTTTGTTCAATTTGTATTCTTTAATAAATATTCCGCACAGCATTCCTACAAGAAAAATATTTAGATGCCATAAAGGAAAATACAAAATAAATTCTTGAATTTTCATATTGTTTTCTTGGTAAAGATTATTAACAAAATAATAGTGTTGAGCAATGCTTAGCAACCATATAGAAATAACTATAACAGCAATTTGTGTGTTATTTAATCGTTTAAATAAAAAAACAATTACAGGAAACAGCATATAAAAAAATGCTTCTACAGATATTGACCATGCAGGATAGTTAATTTCTAAACAAATACCCGGTACCCAAGCGTGTAGATTAAGAATTTGCAATATAATACTCAATCCTTTTGGATAAGAGTTGTTTATACTCATTGCTAAAACAAGAGTTATAATAAAAGCAAGTATATAAACAGGGTAGATTCGTGCAAATCTTTTTATAAGAAATGTTTTAAAATTAAATTTGGTATTATACAGGTAGTTTACTGAAAGAACTACTCCCGAAAGAAAAAAGAAAAAACTTACAGCAATAGAACCCTCTAAAACTATTTTGCTTATTTCGTTTGTATTAAATGGGTACGAGTATCTTCCGTAATGAAACAATACCACAAGTATTGCAGCTAAAAATCTAAGAAAGGTTAATTGTTTTATATAATTCATTATTTATAAATAAAGAATTAAATGCTTAAAATTAACAATCTCGGGTCTGTTCATCACAAGCATTAAGATTAAATATCACTGTGGAGATTAAATATTTAATTTACAACATTAAATCTTCAATTTCTTTAACAGTAATAGGTATTCTTTTACCCATCATTTTGCAAGCTGTTTCGGTAATAATTAAATCGTCTTCAAGGCGTATGCCACCAAAACTTCTATATTCGTTTACTTTATCAAAATTAATAAAGTCATTATTTATTTTTTCGGTTTTCCATTTGTCTATTAAGGCAGGAATAAAATAAATGCCCGGTTCATTTGTAAAAACAAAGCCTTGTTTCATTTTTTTAGCTAAGCGTAAATATGCAGTACCAAATTGCGAAGCTCGTGATATTGTTTCGTCATAGCCAACAAAATCTTCGCCATAATCTTCCATATCGTGAACATCTAAACCCATTTGATGCCCTAAACCGTGAGGAAAAAACATTGTGTGAGCACCTTGCTCAACTGCATCGTCGATATTTCCTTTCATTAAGCCTAAATCCATTAAACCTTGGGTAATTGTTTTTGCTGCAATCATATGTGCTTCTTTGTAGAAAACACCGGGTTTTACAAATTTCATTACATTATTGTTTGCTGCCAAAACAAGTTCGTAAATTTCACGTTGTTTTGTGCTGAATTTTCCGCCAACAGGAACTGTTCTTGTGTTGTCAGAACAATAATTCATACTTGTTTCTGCACCTGCATCAGTAAGCATTAATCTACCGTTTTGCAATAGTTGGCTGTGGTTATGATTGTGTAAAGTTTCGCCATTTTGCGAAAGAATTACAGGGAAAGAAATCCCCCAACCTTTTGCAAGAGCAATACCTTCAATTGTTCCGGCTATTTCTTTTTCTAGAACACCTTCTTTTGCCATTTTCATTGCAGTGGTGTGCATTAAATATGATGTATCGCAGGCTTTTAGAATTTCTTGAATTTCAACTTCTTCTTTAACTTCGCGTAAGCTAACCATTGCTTTTATTAGCTCTATCGAAATATTTTCTTTTAAATTATTTATATTGATATTGAGCAATTCGTTTAAAAGAATTTTGTTTTTAGCACGGTAAGGAGGCAAAAAGTGTATTTTTTGTCCTTTGTTGATAGCTGATTTTATAAAGCTGTGCAAATCAGAAAATTTATTTGTGTTTTCAACAGAAACTTTTTGTGCTTTTTCTTTTATTGATGGCTGTGGTCCCATCCAAATTACATCTTCTATATCAATGTCATTGCCAAAAATATAATCTTTGTTATTATCAATATCAATAACACCGGCAAGCATTGGCTCGTTTAATCCGAAAAGATACAAAAATGAACTATCTTGACGAAACTCAAAAATATTTGCAGGATAACTCATTGAAACATCTTGGTTTCCAAGCATTAAAACTATTCCACTATTTAATTTCTTTTTTAAATTATCTCTTCTGTTTTTATAAACGCTAGCTTCGAACATATCTATATATTTTTATATTATTATCAATTTTAATTAGATAACAAATTTAATGTTTTTTTTGTTCAACAAGTAAAATTTTGTAAAAAAAAGCTAAGTTTTAATTGTTACAACAAATATTAAAGGGGGAGTTCTAAAAATTAGTCTTTCAACAATATTTTCATAATTTTTTAGATACAATTCTTGTTTAAAGATTTACAACAAGTGTGAATTTAGGGAATAAAAAAAGGGTAAGCTACTTACATCGCACCGCTACAACCATCTACCCTTGCTACCTTCCAGTCCTGGGGGAATTCAACGGGAGCTGGTCGTATAAGACTTACCCAGCTGCAAATATAGATATAAAAGTATTATGTACAAAAAATAAATCACATTTATATAAGTAAAATTTATACTTTAACTTAAAAAATCGTCAATTATCCCTTTTCTAAGTAGTTATACAATTTTTATTTATCAACAAAATACAAATTTATTACCTATCTACTTTATATTTTCCAACACAAGTCTTTTATAGTTCTAGATATCAGCAACATAGTGTTTACACAAAACTATGTGAGTTTACTAAAATATATAATTTGTAATTATCATTTTGTAATACATAGTAATATTTGTAATTTTAGAAAAAAAAATAATGGAAGATTTAAAAAATTATATCGAAGAGAATAAAGAAAGATTCTTAGACGAATTATTTGGTTTAATTAGAATACCATCAATTAGTTCTATAAAAGAACATAAAGATGATATGTTTAAAGCGGCAGAATATTGGAAAAAATTATTGTTAGAAGCAGGAGCTGACAAAGCAGAAGTGTATGAGACAGAAGGAAATCCCGTAACTTATGGCGAAAAGATAATATCAAAAGATTTGCCTACAATTTTGGTTTATGCTCATATGGATGTTATGCCGGTAGACCCTATTGAATTATGGAATTCAGAACCTTTTGAGCCTGTAATAAAAGATGGGAAAATTTGGGCTCGTGGTGCCGATGATGATAAAGGTCAAGGGTTTATGCACGCAAAAGCATTTGAGTATTTAGTAAAAACTAACAAATTACCTTGCAATGTTAAATTTATGATTGAAGGTGAAGAAGAAATAGGTTCGCCAAATTTACCAAAATGGTGTATCGATAATAAAGAAATGCTTAAAGCTGATGTAATTCTTGTTTCAGATACAGGTATGATAGCTCCCGACATTCCATCAATAACTACAGGCTTAAGAGGTTTGGCATACTGGGAAGTTGAAGTAACAGGGCCAAACAAAGACTTACACTCAGGTTTATTTGGTGGTGCAGTTGCTAACCCAATTAATATATTATCTAAGATGATAGCATCTATGTTAGACGATGATAATAAAATAACTATACCAGGTTTTTACGATGATGTACTTGATATATCAGATGCTGAACGTGCATTGTTAGCGGAAGCCCCATTTAGCAAAGAAGAATACAAAAAAGCTATTGATGTAGCTGAATTATCGGGAGAAAAAACTTATTCTACAAACGAAAGAACAGGAATTAGACCAAGTTTTGACGTTTGTGGTATTTGGGGAGGATATACAGGCGAAGGAGCAAAAACAGTATTACCTTCAAAAGCATCGGCAAAAATATCTACCCGATTAGTTCCAAATCAAGATCACAAAAAGATAGCAGAACTTTTTACAAAACATTTTGAAAGTATTGCTCCAAAATCGGTTAAAATTAAGGTTACATCACTACATGGGGGGCAAGGTTATGGCTGCTCTGTTGATTTACCAGAATACAAAGCTGCCGAAAAAGCAATAGAAAAAGTATATAACAAGCGACCTGTACCTGTTAAAAGTGGAGGAAGCATACCTATTATATCTAGTTTTGAAGAAATATTAGGAATAAAATCCATTCTTCTTGGTTTTGGTTTAGAAGCTGATGCCATTCATTCTCCAAATGAAAATTATCCATTAGAACAATTTTTTAATGGCATTGAGACTATACCTTATTTTTATAAGTATTATAGCGAAATTAATAAATAATTAAATGTATAGTAAAAAGGTATCAAAATTGATACCTTTTTTATATAAAATGAGATTTAGTTTAATAATAATATTAGCAATGCTATTTGGCATTTTTAAAAACTCATATTCGCAATGCAATGTTAATGAATATGTATTTAAAAGTGGCGAAAAACTTTTGTATGATGTATATTATAACTGGGGATTTATATGGATTTCGGCAGGTAATGTAGAGTTTTTAGCAAAAGATACTGTGATAAAAAACAAAACATTTTGGCATTTTATTAGCAAAGGCACTTCTAACCCTTCGTATGATTGGATTTTTAAAGTAAGAGATAGATACGAAGCAATAGTAAAAAAAGAAAATTTAGAACCTTTATATTACAAAAGAACAACGAACGAGGGAGGATATGATGTTAATAATAAATACATTTTTAATAAAGAAAAAGGCGTAATTTTTACTTTTACGGAAAATTCTAAATCATCTTATAAAAAAGACACACTAGTATATCAAGATTGTTTGTTTGATGTTTTAAGTGCTACCTATTTCACAAGATGTATAAATTTTAAGACAATAGATAAAACCAAATCTATACCAATTAAAATACTTGTTGATAATGAAATTGTTACAATTAAAGTAAAATACAAGGGCGAAGAGATTATAGAAGATAAAAAAGAAAAGAAATATAATACAATAAAATTTAGTACAACAGTTATAGATGGTTCAGTTTTTAAAGCCGGCGAAGAAATAAATGTATGGGTAAGCAACGATAAAAACAAAATACCATTATTAATTGAAGCCGAAATTTTAGTAGGAACAGTTAAGGTATATATAAATAGAAAAGAAAATATTAAATATGAATTTAAATCGGCTATAAAATAATTAGGTGTTATTTATTTGTCTGTATGATTATTTTATGTATTTTTGAATAATAATAAAAAAAATAATTAATAATGAAAAGTTATAAGAATTTCTTTAAATTTGGATTGATAGTATTGGTTATTGGAATATTTACTTCTTGTGAAGATACAACCACAGAAGCAGATAGTTCTATCGCAATACAGAATGATACAGTAAAAAAAGTAATTGAAGTAAACTATACACAGTTTACTATGCCACCACCCGTAGATTTATTTATTAATATGTGGGAGATGGAATTAAATTTCAGTAAAGACGCTGTTAATTCTCCGGATAATATTAAACATTACAATACCACTGTTCAAAAAGCTATTGGATTAGGTGCATATTCATCAGATTTATCATATACAAGTGTATACGGGCAAAATCAACTAACCATGAATTATTTTCAAGTTTCTAAAAAACTAGCTGATGATTTAGGATTAACAGAAGGTTTTGATCAAGAAATTGTAAAAAGAATAAATGATAACCTAAGCAATGCAGATTCATTATACAATATCACTAAAGATTCTTATTCTGACGCAATTAACCAAGTAGGCAGTAGCGAACAAGCATATCTTTTACCTTATATTGTTTTTGGCGGATGGATAGAAAGTATTTATGTTGCAGCAATTGCCGGCGATGCTAATAAAGCAGGAGAAGTTAGTGTTAATATATTTTCTGAACAAGGTGTTTTCTTAGAAAATTTAGTAGATTATTACTCCACTATTGCAAAAGCAGACACAGAAAACGAAGATGTTAAATCTATATTAAATGATTTAAACTCTATTTATTCATTGTATAACGAAGTTTTAGAAAGCGATGATATGACCTTGTCTGACGAACAGTTTGAAACAATAAAAAGTAAGGTTGTAGTTATTCGAGAAAAATGGTTAATGTAAAACATAAACAATATCTAATTATGAAAAGAAATAATATTATTAAAGTTATAGTTATAGGTTTTTTTAGTTTCCTATTTCAATTCTCTGCTCAAGCTCAAGACTGTAGTAAGAAAAACTATTGCGATTTTGATTTAGGTGAATTCGATTACAGATCCCAGTCTCAATTTGGTATTGCATATCCGGGAGATACTATTTTAGTAAAAACAGCCGTTTACGGCAAAACTAAATTTAAATATAATATTGCCGTTTGTGCACACCCTCATCTTGAAAATGTTGAGTGGAAAATAGTTGTACCTAAAAGAAGAGTTAAAAAAGAATTTGTTAGATATATATCAGATACAATTAAAACTCAAAAAATAAATCCTAAATATGCTAATGAAACAAACGAAGATGAAATAGATTATTTAATTGAAACTGGTGATTATTATGAATATGATGCTGAAGGAAATGAGGTTTATTCAAAAATAGAAGTTGAAATATCAGATACTATTTATAAAACCGTAAAATACACCGAAGAAGTAACAGTTTATGATAACACAAAGGGGACAAATTTTAAACATGCATTTAACAAACCAACAAGAATATTTATTTATATGATTGTTCCTGAAGGTGACCCTGAGTATGCAGATGATGGAGATTGTTATGGTATATTTATTGGTCGTGTTCCTCAACACCCAAAAAGTAAAAGAACTTTTAAAAGATAAACAAGCTTATAATATTTTAGGTATGATTATTGTATCTCAAATCAATAAAATAATTATTGGTTTGAGATATTTTTTTAGATATATATTGTTGATTATAGTTTCGTTCGTAATTTTTTCGTGTACAAAAGAAGAAGAAGATACAAATCCTAATAGGATTAATATTATTGGCGAGTGGGATTGCCACGACAATAAAAGTGCAAATGAAATCTACGACGAAAGGGATTACAATATTGATATATTAAAAACCGATAGCAATTATATTATTTCTAATTATGCTTCTTTAGGTATTGATATAACAGCATCTTTTAATAAAAATGCAAGTAATTTTAGTGTAGAATTACAAAATGTAGATGGTTTTATAACACACGGAACAGGTATATTTTCTAGCGATAATAAATCCGCTACTTTTACTTATTATCTTGATGATGAACAAATAAATTCTAGATGGACGCATAAATAGAGCTTGTCTATAAAGTCCGATTTCTGCGTTGTTGCTCAAAATTTAAAT
>CAZRWZ010000110.1:0-9140 GCA_964603745.1 uncultured Bacteroidaceae bacterium
TGCAAACTTATAAGCACATATGTTTTAAAAAGTTTGCACTTACAATAGCGTATTTCAGTTTAAGTAACTTTATAACAATTTGTTATGCGTTTCTCAGCAGACCCTACTTAACAACTGCCTCAGACGGTAAAGAATATAATGTTACATTTTATTCTTTGGATATGATTTTGGCAATTGGTTTTAGAGTGCGAAGCAAACGAGGAACACAATTTAGAATTTGGGCAAATAAAAACCTTAAAGAGTATATGGTTAAGGGTTTTGTAATGGACAATGAACGCCTAAAAAATCCCGATGGCAGACCGGATTATTTCGATGAGCTTTTAAAGGTTACGAAGTATTAAAGGCTGACAAAGAAGATATTAAAGAATTGAAACAAATTGAAAACGAAATTAAAAAACTGAAAAAATGATAAAGAAAGCCCACGCAACAGCCATACACATTCCGATGAAAAATCGGAAAAAGTATGTCTTGCCAACGCACCTAGAAAATAAAAATCTAATACACCTCAGAGCTTTTCAATAAACCTTAAGTATTCTTAATCATATGTATATCTCTTTGTGGGAAAGGTATTTGTATTTTGTTTTTAGCAAATTCTGTGTTAATCTGGAAACGTATATCAGATTTAACTCTTTCGGCTGCCCAAGTTTCGTTAAGCCAAAATACTAAAGAAAAATCTAAAGAAGATTCTCCAAAATCTTTAAAAAGCACAAAAGGTTTAGGCTTTTTTACAATTGATTTATTGCTATCTGCAATGTCTAATAAAATGCTTCTTACATGTTTTATATCTGTGCCATAAGCTACCCCAACACTAACATTAAACCTTGTTTTTGCTTTTATATGCGACCAATTAATAACGCTATTATCTACAAATTTAGAATTAGGAATAATAATAGCAATATTATCGCGAGTTTCAATTGTTGAAGTTCTAATACCAATTGATAATACTTTTCCTACAGTACCATCGTCAAGTTCAATAACATCATCAATTTTAACAGTTCGTTCTATTAGCATAACTATACCCGAAGCATAATCGTTGAAAAGTTGCTGAATTCCAAGACCCAAACCTACAAGTAATGCTGCCGAACCAGCTAAAATTACCGATATATTTATATTTAAAACACTAAGCGAAACAAAAAAGAAGCTTATCCAAATTAAATATTTAACTATCTGGTATATTGATAAAAAAGAGCCATCAGAGAGACCTTTTCTTTCAGCAATTCTTTTTAAAACTCTTTTTAATAGAAAAACTATTGTGTAAAAAATTACAAACAATATAGAAATTATAATTAACTGTGATACAGATAAATGATAACTGTCAAATTCTATTAGTCTATATTCTAAAAATTCTTTCAATTGTTTTTTTTTAATCCCAATTGGGCTATTTAATTCTCTGGTTTGCGACGAACAAAACTACACTTAAGTATAAGTTAAACATTTGTTTTTTAAACAAAAAAAATTGTTCGCTTATACGCTTTTTAAATTTTTTATAAAAGTATAAAAATAAGGGGACTTTTAAAAATTAGTTTTTTATCTTTGCAAAAGCAACTTAATTTAAAATTAGAGAGTCTAAAACAATATGTCATTAACAGCTAAAAAATTATTAGTAAATATTGCAATACTAATTTTAGTATTAGCATCGGGTGTATTAATGATAGTGCTGAAAGAAATGCAAAAAGACACAACTGAAAATCCTGTAAGTAACACAACATCAGTAGTTACTACTAAATAATATTTTTTATTTGTTCTGCAATTCTTTCGCCATCAACTGCCGATGAAACAATACCTCCTGCATATCCTGCCCCTTCGCCGCAAGGATACAAGCCTTTTATTTGTGTATGCTCAAGTGTTTCTTTATTTCTTGGAATTCTTACAGGAGAAGATGTTCTAGATTCTACGCCTAGAATAATTGCTTCGTTTGTTAAGTATCCTTTCATAGATTTATTAAATTCTACAAAGCCTTTTTGTAAGCGTTTGCTAATGTTTTTAGGTAACCATTTATTAATTTCGGAACTTTTTATTCCTGGGTGATAAGAAGTTTCAGGTAATGTTTCCGATTTTTTATCTTCAACAAAATCTTTTAATCTTTGTGCAGGTGCAATTTGTCCCTCACCACCGTTTTTGTGTGCGAGATTCTCAATAAATTCTTGATATTTAACTCCTGCTAAAGCTCCAAATTTTTCAAAATCGTTTAAATCTTCTTGTTTAATTTCTACCACAATACCCGAATTTGCATATTTAGAATCTCGTTTTGCCGGCGACATTCCGTTTACAACAATCTGATTTTGCTCTGTTGCTGCCGGCACAATAAATCCACCAGGACACATACAGAACGAATAAACACCTCTTTCATCTATTTGTTTTACAAGATTATAACTTGCCGCAGGTAAATAATCACTTCTTATTTCGCAATGATATTGAATGGAATCGACTAAAGTTTGAGGATGCTCAACTCTTACACCAATAGCAAATGGTTTTGATTCTATTAAGATTTTATTTTTATGCAAAATTTCGTAAACATCACGGGCAGAATGACCAGTGGCAAGTATAAGTTTTTTTACATTAATTTCTTGATTATTATTAATTGTAATTGATTTTACAGCATTATTAACAGTCTTAATATCAGTAAGTTTAGAGTTGAAATGAATTTCGCCACCTGCATTTAAAATAGTTTCTCTAATTGCTTTTATAATACCTGTTAATTTATTTGTTCCGATATGCGGATGTGCCTCGTAAAGAATTTCTTGCGAAGCTCCGTGCAGGTTTAATATCTCAAGAATACGTTTTACAGAACCCCGTTTTTTTGAGCGAGTATAAAGTTTTCCGTCAGAAAAAGTGCCTGCTCCACCTTCGCCAAAAGCGTAGTTAGAATCAGAATTAACAATTTGTTCACGATTTATTTTTGCAATATCAAGTTTTCTTTCACTTACATTTTTACCTCTTTCGAACAATATAGGTTTTAGTCCTAGTTCTATTAAACGCAATGCAGCAAACAATCCGGCAGGACCAGTGCCAATAATCGTCACTTCTTCCTTGTTGCTTACATCTTGATAATCAAACAAGGTGTTTTCAAAAACAAAATCGTTTTCGTTGATGATAACCAGTAATTTAAGATTAATTTTTATATTTGGTTTTCGTGCATCAATAGATTTTTTAATTATTTTGTATTGACTAATTTCTTCAATAGAAATATTAAGTTTTTTTGCCACTATTGGTAAAAAAAACTTTTTGTCGGAGACCTGTTTTGGTCTTAAAATTAGGTTTATTTCTTTCTGCATAATAATAATTTAATCCCAATAGGGATATTTAATTCTGCGACTTGCGACAAACAGAACCGAGCTTGTTAATTGTGCAAAGGTAAACTATTTCTTTGTTTAATACTGCTGTTTCTTAAGAGGACTTTTGGGGAGTTCTAAAAATTAGTTTTTCAACAAAAATAATTATTAGAAGTCCCCTTTTATTATTTACTCCCAATATGAGTATATTTAATTTCCCGACACTTGCCACTAACAGAACCAAGCTCAACTAAGTTAAACATTTGTTTCTTAAATTATATTTTGTTCGCTTTGAGATAAATGCTGATAAAACCCTAGTGAATTTATCGGCATTTATGATTACTAATTGGTATTATTTGTTATTTTTGTGTATTATAAGAAAAACTTTAATATAAGCCTTTTTACTTAGAGTCGGTCTGTAAACTCAAGAACTTGAACTAGGAAGTTCGGGTTCAAAGCCTGTCCCGATTTATTTCGGGGACTTGCGTAGGTTGAAAAATGTGAGTTTATATATGTAAATAACTATTTTTCAAACAAGCGTAACGCAGAAATAGGACTTTATAAACAGACACTAATTAATATAGAATATGGAATATAGTTGTCATACATGCAAATACAGATCATTTGCTATTAGCGTTTTAGACGATGATCAGATGTGTATGCTTGACAATAATTGCACAGAAGTTAATTTTAAAAAAGGCGATATTGTTTTTAAACAAGATGCTTTTTCTTCTAATGTAGGATATCTTAAAAAAGGTTTGGTTAAACTGCATATGAAAGGTATAGCAGGTAAAGAACAAATAATAAAAATTGCAAAAGCACCTACTTATCTTGGAATCCCTACAACTATTGGCGATACTGTAAATAAATATTCGGCAACAGCAATAGAAGATTGCTCGGTTTGTTTTATTGATTTGGAAATATTTAAAAAATTAATTCTCAGCAATCCGCAATTTGCTTATGAAATTATTCTTAATATGTGCGAAAATGAACTTACACATTTTAAAAATTGTTTACACAAAACACAAAAAAATGCTCGTGGTTTAGTTGCCGATGTTTTGCTTAATTTTGCTAATAATATCTACGAAAATGCAAGTTTTACTCTTCCTTTAAATAGAAATGAAATTGCTGATTTAATAAACTCGTCGCGCGAATTGGTTAGTAGAATTTTTTCCGAGTTTAATAACGACGAAATTATAAAACTTAATGGTAAAAAAGTTACTATTACTAATCTTGAACTTTTAATAAAGATTAGCGAAAATGGCTAGTATAAATAAAGGCTAAATAGATTGAGTATATCCTGAAATAAAACCTTAAACCTTTAACAGAATGCCATTCTAAAAATTAATTAGTGGATTTTTAGATATTCTAAACTTTTTATTTACTTTTACGTAAATTATTGAAAACAATAAAGGTTAATGCATAAATATTTACTTTTTATAGTTATTTTAATATCATACAGTTCGTTATTCTCACAGAATAATGATACTAATGCTGTAAGCCCTATTCAAGAAAGCTTTGCAACCCCTACCGACACAAGCGAATTCGATTATTTTTATTCAGAAGAAGAAGAAATAAAATACTTAAATTTTAAACCTGTTTTTGGTTTAGGAGTTGGAACAATTTCATATTTTGGTGATGTAAGAGACCAATATCAATCAATAACAACGGGGCAATTTGCATATAATTTCTCAGTATCTAAAGGATTAAGCTCATTTTTAAATATTGATTTTAAATTTATAAAAGGAACATTTTCGGGCAATGAATGGCTTGATGATAGAAATCTAAACTTTAAATCAGATTTTTTAAGTGGCGGTGTGTCAGTATCATACAACTTTGAACATCTACTTAGAAAAAAAGGACAATTACTAGAATACCGAAAACAAAGAAAAGTTATACCATATCTAAGTCTTGGTTTTCAGACCTATGCATTTAATTCTAAAGCAGACCTAAAAGATGCAAATGGAAATTATTATAATTATTGGTCTGACGGAACAATTAGAAATGTTGCCGAAGGCAGTGTTCCCGAAGAAGAAAGTATAATGCTTATAAGAGACTATGAATACGAAACTGATATACGAGAACTAGATAACGATGGCTTAGGGAAATATTCATTGCAAGCATTTGCAATTCCTATTGATTTAGCTTTAGAATTGCAATTGCACGAAAGAGTTCAGCTACGTTTAGGAGCTACTTATAATTATGCATTAAACGATTTAGTTGACGATGTATCTAGTGCCGGAGAAGGCGTTAGAAAAGGCAATGGGCGAACCGATAGCTATCTTTATACATATTTTACTTTTAATTTTGATATTTTCTCGTCAGAAAAAGAAATTGAAGAAAATATAATAGAAGAACCTTATGACGAATCATTATTTAACGCTATAGATTTTGAAGATGAAGACAATGATGGAGTTCTTGATTTTGACGATGATTGTATTGGCACACCACAAGGCATAGCAGTTGACACAAGCGGTTGCCCTTTAGATGGTGACAAAGACGGTATTCCTGATTATTTAGACCAAGAAGCAAATACACCTTTAGACTCTATTGTAGGATTAAATGGCGTTATGCTTACTGAGGCTGACAAAACAGAAGACACAAATAGAACAAGGATTTATTATTGGGAAATTTGCACATATTATCCTAGCATGTGTGGAAAAGAAATTTACAGATTATCAAACGAAGAATTACCTGTTAAATACTTATCTCTTGACAAAAACGAAGATGGATATATCTCTGTAGATGAGGTTAGTATTGCAATAGATGAATTCTTTGATATGAAATCTGATTTCAATATTGATGATATTTATGAGTTAATAGAATTTTTCTTTGGTCAGTAACTAAATTTAAAGATAAATATAATAATGCTGTCTAAAGACGATATCAAAAAGCTTAGCAACAAAGGTTTTAACGTAAAACAAGTTGAAAAACAAATCAATAATTTTATAAATGGCTTTCCGTTTACTGATATAGTTGATGCAGCAACAATTAACAACGGAATAGAAATAATTGATAATAATAAGAAAAAACAGCTAATTTCTAGTTACGATAAATATGTAGAAAATAATATTGTAACAAAATTTGTTCCTGCATCGGGTGCTGCTAGCAGAATGTTTAAAAATTTATATGAATTTTTAGATAAAGAAAAATCTATAAACGATGATGAATTTGTAAAATATTTTTATAATAACATTAAAAAATTTGCTTTTTTCGATGAGTTAAATTCAATTTTGAATGAGGATAACATTAAAATATCAGAAAAAAATATAACACAAATAATTAGTTACCTACTAACCGATAAAGGCATGAATTATGGTAAACTGCCAAAAGGTTTATTACTTTTTCATAAATATAACGATGAGATTAGAACAGCATTTTCTGAACATTTAACCGAAGCCGGTTTATATGCAAAAAGCAATAGCAAAACATTAAATCTGGTTTTTACAGTTTCTGCAGAACATAAAGAATTATTTGTTGAATTGTTTAAAAAGCTAAGCTCCGATTATGAGCAAAGATTTAAAATTAAATTTAATATAGAATTTACCGAACAACTATCGTCAACCGATATAATAGCTGTAAACAAAGATAACACAGCCTTTAAAGACAAAAACGGGGAGTTTCTTTTTAGACCAGGTGGACACGGAGCGTTAATAGAAAACCTAAATAAAATACAATCTAAATTAATTTTTATAAAAAACATAGATAATGTTGTTCATGAAAATTATGTATCGGATACCATTGAATATAAAAAGATATTGGCAGGAGTTTTAATTGAGAAACAAGAGAAAATTGCTTTTTATTTAAAACTTATTGATACTAAAACATTTATTGAAATAGATAAACTAAAAGAGTTTATTGAACAAGAACTACATTATAAGTTTACAAAATCAATTGATATTAATTTAGAAATTTGCAAAACCGTATTAAACAGACCAATAAGAGTTTGCGGAATGGTTAAAAACGAAGGAGAGCCAGGTGGCGGTCCATTTTGGGTTAAAAATAAAGATAATTCTGTTCAACTTCAAATTGTTGAAAGTGCAGAAATTGATAAATCTGATAAAAACAAAATGAAGATACTCGAAAAATCAACACATTTTAACCCCGTTGATATTATTTGTTCGATAACAGATTATAAAGGTAATAAATTTAATTTATCAGAATTTGTAAATCATAACGCAGGTTTTATTTCCAAAAAATCTATAAACGGAATGGAGATAAAAGCTCAAGAATTACCGGGTTTATGGAATGGAGCTATGGCATATTGGAATACCATTTTTGTTGAAGTGCCAATCTCTACATTCAACCCTGTTAAAACAATAAATGATTTATTAAGAAAACCTCATCAAAAATTAACAAGCTTGCCTTAATAGAACAAAATATAGGGGGCTTCTAATAATTATTTTCAAAATAGATCGATATTTCTCAAAAAATCATGAAAATATTAATTTTTAGAACTCCTCGATAATTAGTGCTTGTCCATAAAGTCAAGAGATTAACTATAAAGTATAAAATTATCATGTAGTGGTTTGACAGTTTATTTTACAAATTAGATTTTTTTCTTACCTTTATACCGATTTTTTTTAAAGGGAGACTTCTAAAAATTAATTTATTTTTGAAATAAATAGAAATCTCATAAACTAATAGTTTGTAAAAAATAATGAGCGAAATACAAAACAATATTGTTTATAGTAAACAGGTTTTGGAGTTTGTAACTGTTGCAACCGAATATTGTAATTTTATTGAATCTGTAGAAAAATTTACAAAAAAAGACTTTATTGTAAAAATGCATAAACTTTTATCTTATGTATATCAAAAAGCCGTTTTATTACCAGAATTAGAATTAATTTACGATGCAAACCAGAAGTTTGTAACCGAACTTGATTGGAACAAAGCAAAAGACAGTGTTAATGCAAAATTAGTTTCACAAGATGAATTTGTGAGCGTAGAAAATATAGAAGAATATCAAGAAGATACTGATGCAGAATATACTTTATCGGAATTAATGGCAGATATTTATCAAGAATTAATGGATGCAATTAGTATTTATCAGATAGGAAACGAGGAGGCTATGAATGATGCCATTTATGATGTAAAACTGAGTTTTGAGCAATTCTACGGAGTAAAAATATTAGTATTGCTTCAAGCATTTCATAAAATGATATATGGCAATATAGATTTATCTGATGAAGAATTATCTGAGACTAAAGACACAAAAATTAATAATGATAATTGGGTAAATAAGCAATGGGAATAAAAAATAATGGATAAAGAAATTAAAAAATCAATATCGAAAGATGAAATAAAGGAATTTGAACAACTTAAATTTGAAGGATCTATTTATTGCATAAATTCTGATAAGGATTTAATAAAGTATTTACCCATAATAAAAAAAATAAAAATATTAGGTTTTGATACCGAAACCAAACCAAATTTTGTTAAAGGCGAAGCAAATCAAAACAAAGTTTCATTATTACAATTAGCTTCTAGCGAAGAAGCTTTTTTGGTTAGATTGCAAAATATTAGCATGAAAAAAGAATTATTTCAGGTACTTGGCAACAAAAGGATTAAAAAAATCGGGCTTGCTATTAGAGATGATTTAAAAGCATTAAGAAAACTAAAAGATTTTACGCCTAACAACTTTGTTGATTTGCAAGAATATGTAGATCAGTTTGGTATAGAAGATAAAAGTTTAAGAAAAATAACTGCTATTGTTTTAAATATGCGTTTATCTAAAGCCCAACGCTTATCTAATTGGGAGAATGAAGAATTGCAAGAAAGCCAAAAAATATATGCAGCAACAGATGCATGGGTTTGTGTTAAAATATATAATAAACTTCGACTTAAAATTTAATCACAATTGAAATT
>CAZRWZ010000111.1:0-8904 GCA_964603745.1 uncultured Bacteroidaceae bacterium
CATAGCTAGGTTACGCTTATAAATTTAAACAAATAAAAAAGGAAAAAGAAAAAGTGGAAAAACCGAAAAGCTATGTGGTTTGAGTATTACTCAATCCATTTAGCTTTTCGAGAATTTATGCGGATTCATTGGTCACAAATGTAATTAAAACTATGCACTTTTAGTGTATTTCTCTTTCAGCTTTCTAAAAAGTAAAAAGATATTAGAGCTTAGAACTCCTCATTTTTTTTTTTGATTCCATCTCTTATATATTGATTGTGTAAATTAATTAAGTATATTTGATAAAAATTTTAAAGAGATTTGAAATGTTAAAAAATTTAAGATATACCGAAACAAAAAACTTTTTTTTACTTGCCGGACCTTGTGTTATAGAAGGAAAAGAGATAACAGAAGATATTGCAGAGAAACTTATTGCAATAACAGATAAATTAAAAATCCCTTTCATTTTTAAGGCATCATACAAAAAAGCTAATCGTTCTCGTTTAGATTCTTTTACAGGTATTGGAGATATTAAAGGTTTAGAAATTTTAAAAGGAATAAAAGAAAAATATAATATTCCGGTTGTTACCGATATACATTCTGCACAAGAGGCAGAGCTTGCAGCAAAATATGTTGATGTTTTGCAAATACCGGCATTTTTGTGTCGCCAAACAGATATTTTAGTTGCAGCAGCTAAAACCGGAAAAGTTATTAATATTAAAAAAGGACAATTCTTAGCTCCAGAATCTATGCAGTTTGCAACACAAAAAGTTGTAGAAAGCGGAAATAATAATATTTGGCTAACAGACCGTGGCACAATGCTAGGCTATGGCGATTTAGTTGTAGATTATAGAGGAATACCTGAAATGCAGAAAACAGGTTTTCCTGTAATTATGGATATAACACATTCTTTGCAGCAACCAAATACGACTTCGGGTGTAACAGGTGGTCGCCCAGATTTAATAGAAACTATTGCCAAAGCAGCAATTGCTGTTGGTGTAGATGGTTTGTTTTTAGAAACTCACCCAAAACCAGAAATTGCAAAATCTGATGGAGCAAATATGTTAAAATTAGATTTTGTTGAAGAACTACTTGAAAAGTTATTGAGAATTAGAAATGTGGTAAAAGATTTTTAATCTTACTTTAGAAGGGTTTATAAGTTAATAATCAAGGTTTTATTAATTAGGGTCTGTCTATAAAGTCAAGAGATTGACCAATAAAAAAGCAAGTTTAAAATAAACTTGCTTTTTTATTCTTTATTGTTAATAATATTATTCTGCTGGGTTAATTTCTAATAATTCAACTTCAAAAATTAAAGTTGCATAAGGAGGAATTGATTGTCCAGCACCTCTTTCGCCGTAAGCAAGTTCGTAAGGAATAAAAAACTTATATTTAGACCCAACTGTCATAAGTTGCAAACCTTCTGTCCAACCTTTAATAACTCCATTTAAAGGAAAAGTAATAGGATTACCTCTTTCAACAGAGCTGTCAAAAACAGTTCCGTCAATTAAAGTTCCTGTATAATGAACTTTTACTTTATCAGTTATAACTGGTTTTGCTCCTGAGCCTTCTGTTAAAACAGTATATTGCAAACCCGAAGCAGTAGTTTTTACATCTTCTTTTTTGCCGTTTTCAGCTAAAAACTTAACTCCTTCTTCGCTTGCTTTTTTTGCCTCTTCAGCTTTTTTGGCAGTAAAATATGTATTTAAAACCTCACGTCCTTTGTCTGTATCAAAAAGCAAACTAGAATCTCTAGAATCTTGCATAGCTTTCATAAATATTACTAAATCTATAAAATCTAAATTACTTTTAGCTAAGTTTTCTGCAATATCTACACCAAGTGCATAGCTAATAGAATCTTTTTGAGTTTTCAATTCAATTGTTTCTACTTTCTTTCCTTTTTTGCCTTTTTTACCTTTTTGGGCAAAACTTGTACTAAACGATATTAGTACTACTAAAATTATTAAACTTATCTTTTTCATAATTTATTTAGTTTCTGTTGGATTTATTTCTAACAACTCAACTTCAAAAATTAAAGTAGAATAAGGTTTAATTCCTGCTCTTGGTTCGCCTCTTTCGCCATAAGCTAAATTATAAGGTATATAAAATTTATATTTTGAACCAACAGACATTAGTTGTATTCCTTCTGTCCACCCCGGAATAACTGCATTTAATGGGAAAGTAGCAGGAGTTCCTCTTTTTACCGAACTGTCAAAAACAGTTCCATCAATTAAAGTTCCTGTGTAATTTACTTTTACTTTATCTGTACCTGTTGGTTTAGCTCCTGTTCCATCGGTAATTATTTCATATTCTAAACCACTGGCAGTAGTTGTAATACCTTCTTTTTTACCATTTTCTTCAAGCCACTTTATACCTTCTGCAGATAACTCTTTAGCTTTTACTTCTTGTTTCTTCTTGAAATATGCATCTAAAATTTTATACGCATCTTCTTTGTTTAAAAGAACAGAATTAGTGTCTAATAATTCAGCTCGCATACCCTTTAATAAAATTTCTTTGTTGATTTCTTTAAAATCAGGATTATCAACATTTGATGCCATATATACACCATAGGCATAACTCATTGAATCAATTTCTGTGTTTAACTTTACAGCTTCTTCTTTTTTTGTGTTCATGTTGTTACAAGATGCAAAAGCTAATGCTAAAACAACTGTAAATAAGGATAGTACTTTCATTTTTAATTATATTTTAAATTTAGATTACGAAAGTATATTTTATTATTTAAATATCATAATTTTCATTGATAGATTTTGTTAAAAAAACTTACTGCAATTAACAAGAAATCAAAATTAATGTATAACTTTGTAGTGATTAATGGTTAAGGGAATACTGTTAAATTCAGTAGCTGTCCCCGCAGCCGTAATCCCGACTCTGCTTGCAGAGTAGTATGCTTTTAAAACTACACCACTGTTCTGGTAAAACAGAATGGGAAGGTAATTAAAAGTCGGGAAAGCCGGAAGACCTACCATAAATCACCAATTTTCGTAGCTTTCGGGTGAAAGAGCTTAGAGGACATTATATAACAGTTCTCCATACTTTTCCGGTTGCAATGATTATTGAACCATCAAAACTAATTTGTTTTGATGTATCAATTTTTATTTGTTTAACTAATTTATTAATTAAAAATGAAAAAAACTTTACTTTTAGTAAAACTGCTTATTGTAGCAGTAGTGTTTAATGCAAATGCTCAAATAGGTTTTGAGGGATTGCTTACAAATTATGAAAATGGAAAACATCTTAACGGAAGTTTTCATTCTAACAACTACAGTTTTGTTAATTACTACAACAATACTTATGCATCTTGGTCGGGTTTTGCATACAGCAAAACGACCGATACTATTACCGCAGGTTTTACAAATCAGTATTCTGCAATGGCAGCTAGTGGCTATAATGAAAGTAAAAACTTTTTAGTTTCATTCGCTTCTTCGTGGGACGGCTCTGATTATATAAAATTTGATACAGCAACAGCTCTAAACGGATTTTATATAACAAACAGCACTTATGCATATATAAGTATGCGTGATGGTGATACTTTTGCTAAAAAATTTGGTGGAGATACAGGAAACGATGAAGATTGGTTTTTGCTAACAATTAGAGGCTATAATAACGGAGTTTATACCGATTCTGTTAATTTTTATCTTGCAGATTATAGGTTTGCAGATAACACACAAGACTATATTATTAAGAATTGGACTTTAGTTGATTTAACAGAACTTTTAACTATTGACAGCATAACTTTTTCATTAACATCTTCTGATGTAGGAGATTTTGGAATGAACACTCCTTCTTATTTTTGTATGGATAATTTAATAAACGAAAACAATATTGTAACAGATTTTGAAGAATTTGATTTTGATTATTGGAATGGTTCTGACCTATCGGGAGGTTTTGATAGTGAAGAAGGGCATTTTTTTAATATATATAACACAACTTATAATTCTTGGTCGGGTTTTGCATATTCTCGCAAAACAGATATAACAACTGCGGATTATTCAAATCAATATTCGGCTATTATGGGTAAAGGTAATAATAACTCGGAAACATACGGTGTTGGATATTGTTATGGAGCTTCGTCTATAAAATTAGACAATACATATCACGCTTCTTCTGTTTATATAACAAACAGCACTTATGCATATTTTACAATGTTAAACGGCAATATGTTTACACAAAAATTTGGAGGCGACACAGGCAACGACGAAGATTGGTTTTTGCTAACAATAAAAGGTTACAACAATGGAGACTATACCGATTCTGTAAATTTTTATCTTGCAGATTATCGCTTTTCTGACAATGAACAAGATTATATAATTAATAAATGGACAGAGGTTGATATAAATACACTAGGAAATATAGATAGCCTCACATTTATACTAACATCTTCTGATGTAGGTGATTATGGAATGAATACTCCTTCTTATTTTTGTATTGATGATTTAAACTTAACTTCTACATTTGCAGAAAATATAACAGAAAGCAATATTAATATTTATCCAAATCCTGTTAAAAACACACTTAATATCACAAATATAAACAATAGTGATATCAGTATTTATAATCTTTCGGGACAAATTATTTACTCAGAAAAAGTATATCAAAATAATACAAGAATTGATTTTTCTGATTTTCAAAACGGAGTATATATTGTTTCTGTAAAAAATAACTTTGAAACAAAAACCTATAAAATTATTAAACAATAAATTATTATGAAAAAAATAACATTTATACTAAGTATATTAATTGCAAATATTTTGTTTGCACAATATGCCCCAGCGTTTGACATACCGGGGAGCACTGCAATTTATAAGGATAGTTCTATAATTGTAGCATGGGCTACATCATACAAAGATTATATTGTAGGACCCGAAGCAGATGTAGTTTGGCAAACCCCCGAAGCAGCATTAGGAAAAGCCGAAGGCACTTCTTTTGACATAGTAAGTTTAGGCAGAGGTGGACAAATAACATTAAAGTTTGATACTTTAATTGTAAATGGCGATGGACCCGATTTTGTTGCTTTTGAAAATTCGTTAAACGATACTTTTTTAGAATTAGCATGGGTAGAGGTTTCTTATGATGGTAAAAATTTTATACGTATTCCTAATTATTCGCTAACATCATCTACTGTTGGTAGTTTTGGAGCTGTTGACCCTACAAAAGTAACAGGATATTGCAGTAAATATTTTCAAGGATATGGAACACCTTTTGATTTAGATAGTGTTAGTTTAGACACAATACGCTTTGTTAGATTAGTAGATATTGTTGGCGATGGAACAGCTTTTGATAGCAATAATAATGTAATTTACGACCCCTATCCTACATCAGGAAGTGCAGGAGCTGATATTGATGCAGTAGGTGTTATTAATGCAGGTTCTGGTTTGTCTACAACAAGTAATTATATTACATCAAAAAGTATTAAAATTTATCCAAATCCGACAAAAGATAATTTGCAATTAATAATGCACAATGTGCAATTAGACAAAAACACAAGTGTTTATATTTATGATGTTTACGGCAAACTTATCAGCGTTATTGCGAGTAATGAAGCACGAATGAATTGGCAATCTCAAACAGATAGCCACGAACTACGTTCTAGCTATAACGCTATAAATATTGATGTGTCAGACTTGCAAAAAGGAATTTATTTTATAAAAATTGCTGAAATAAGTAAAAAGTTTGTAAAAATGTAATTTTACCGTCATTGCAAGGATTCCGATAACTATCGGAAGACGAGGCAATTTGTTAAATAAAGATATTGCTTCTCACGATAAATCGAGTTCGCAATGACGCTATAAAAAAATGAAAAAAATATTTTCCATATCGCTGTTAATAGTGTTTTATGGAAATATTATATCTCAAACACTGCAAGATACAATTAAAATACAAGAAGTAGAGATTAGTGCTAAACGTGCTTTAAAAGAGATAGCTAAAAGCAGTCAACGGATTGACAGTTTGATTGTTAGTGAATGCATCAACGAAAGTATGGCAGAGTTGCTTTCGGAACACAGCCCTGTTTTTATAAAACAAGCAGGTCGTGGTGCGTTGGCAACAGTTTCTTTTAGAGGAACTTCGGCATCGCATACCGATGTACTTTGGAATGATATAAGTATAAAATCGCCAATGTTGGGGCAAGTAGATTTTTCGCTTTTGCCAATGTATTTTATTGATGATATAGAATTGTTTTCAGGAGGTAGTTCAATTGAAAAATCGAATGGGGCATTGGGTGGTGCTATCACAATTAACAACAAAGCCGATTGGAATAACGAAAATAGTTTACGTTTTATTCAAGGCATTGGCTCGTTTACAAGTATTAACGATTTTTTGCAATTTAATATCGGCAAAAAACAATTTAAAAGTAAAACCCGTTTATTTTACAATTATTCTAAAAATAATTTTAAATTTAAAAATAAAAATACTGCAGATATTAACCCCGAAACAGGCGAATATATCTATCATACCCAAAAAAATGAAAATGCCGACTACACTAAATATGGTATTTTGCAAGAATTTTATTTTCGTACAAAAAAGAATTTAAGTTTTTCGTTAAAATATTGGGGGCAATTTAACGATAGAAATCTGCCACGGCTAAATACTTTTGAAGGCGACGACTATTCAAATATCAATAATCAAAAAGATTTAAGCCATCGTGTAAACCTAAAAACAGTTTATTTTATTCACAAACTTAAAATTTTATACATATCTGCATTCGCTTATCAATCAATGGACTACTCTCAAAGCAATTTTATTTCAGGGCTTGGTTATCAGAATGTGGTTTTTTCTAAATCGTGGAATCGTAGTTTTTACAATAAACTAAAGTTTAAATATAAAATAAATGATAACACAGAACTTAATTTTAATACCGATTTTAATAATGATTATGTTTCGTCGCAAGACACGGTTAAACATCAAGGTTACATAAAAACCCGAAACGAGTTTGTGCTTTTTGCATCACTAAACAAGCAAATTACCGATAGATTTGGAATATCGCTAATGATTAAAAAGTATTATGCTTCTAACCAAAAAATACCTATTTCACCTTTTGCAGGGATAGATTATTTATTAAGTAAAAAGCTTAGTATAAGAACAAAATTAAATATCTCTAAAAATTATAAAAATCCTGATTTAAACGATTTATATTGGCAACCCGGAGGAAATCCAAACTTAAAACCCGAAGAGAATACTTCGTTAGATTTTTCTGTAGAAACAGAACAAAAAATAAAAAATATACAAATTTTTGGTAAAATATCTACATACTATTCCGATGTTGAAAATTGGATTATTTGGATACCTACACCAATGGGATATTGGACTCCTAAAAACATTAAATCGGTTATTTCTAAAGGTGTTGAACTAAATATGAAGTTAGTTTTTAATATCAAAAAAATTAAAGTTACAGGTATTGGTAATTATGCCTATACTAATGCCAAAAACTATGGCGAAGTAAAAACGTGGGGCGACGATTCTTATGCTAAACAATTACCATATATCCCTTTGCATTCTGTTAATTTTTTACTGTCTGTTGAAAAAAACGGATATGAAATAACTTATACAAACAATTCATATAGCGAAAGATACACCACTTCGAGCAACAATATAAGTTTACGAGATTGGTTATATCCATATTATATGAATAATTTGGCATTATCAAAAAAAATTATTTTAAAAAATAAATATCGTTTTGGTATTAATTTTAAAATTTACAATCTTTTTAATGAAGAATATCGTTCTGTTTTAGGCAGACCAATGCCTAGAATTAATTATATGTTAAATTTAAGTTTTGAAATGTAGATGATAGATTTTAGATATAAAATAGTACTTTTAATATTAGCATTTTCTCTGTTTTTTATAACTCAATCTTGTATGCACGATGATGTTTTACAAGATTTTGAACGATTAAATACAATTGAAAAAGAAAAGGGTGTTTTTATAACAAATGAAGGTAATTTTATGTATGGCAATGCGTCGTTATCATACTACAATCCTAAAACAAAAACAATTATCAATGATGTTTTTTATAATACCAACGCCTTGCCTTTGGGTGATGTGGCTCAATCTATGACAATACACGACAGCTTAGGATATGTAGTTGTAAATAATTCGGGCAAGATATATATTATAAACATTAACACATTTAAATATGTAGGAAAAATTACAGGACTTGTTTCTCCAAGATATATTTATTTTGTGAATGAACAAAAAGCATACATAAGCGATTTATACAGCAAAACAATTTCTGTATATGACCCAACAATACAACAGGTTACACATACTATAAATATTAATAATGGAAATGGGGATTTTTCGCAACACAACTCAGAAATGTTTGTACAAACAGGTAATAAAGTTTATGTAAATTCTTGGTCGTACGATAATAAAATCCTTGTAATTAATACCGTTAGCGACGAAATTACTGATAGTATAAATGTTGGCAAACAACCAAATTCAACAATTATTGATAAAAATAATGTGCTATGGGTTTTGTCTGATGGCGGTTTTAGCGGTTCGTCATACGGACAAGAAAAAGCAAGTTTAACAAAAATTAATACCCAAAATAATAGTATTATAGAAACTTTTATTTTTGATGATATTAATGTTTCACCAAGTCATTTATGTATAAATTCTACAAAAGACACTATTTATTTTATATACAATTCTTGGTCGGGAACAACCGCAAACAAAGGTATTTACCGAATGAATATTAATGATAGTCAATTACCACAACAAGCTTTTATATCAATAATATCGCAAAATATTTATGGTTTAGGAATTGATAAACAAAACAGCGATATATACTTTTCCGATGCAATAAATTATTCTCAGAATGGTTCTGTTTATCATTATAACTATAAAGGTGAAGCTATTGACACTTTTAAGGTGGGGATAAACCCTAGTGGCTTTTGGTTTAAATAG